>JABIHC010000137.1 GCA_018649825.1 Methanobacteriota archaeon | reverse complement strand
TCATCTTGTTGGTCTGCATAAAAGGACTCACTAAAAGGTGCCTCAACGTTTACTTTGTTAATAGCATCATTCAATTGCTTTTCAGCAGCCGATTCCAACACCTGCACCTTATCTGTTTGACTTCCATGCATTAATACATAGACTTGGTCAGTTGTTAACAAATGCCCACTTGCAGGTGTTCCTTCTGCAATACCTTCTTGTTGCGCATGGGGTTGAAGATCATCATTGACCGTGGGTCCACCAAAAATCGATTGATGATTAGGGCTGTTTGTGGCTTGATTAGTAATAGTTGCATTAACAATGTCTCCATTTACTTGAACCGGTTGGCCATTTTGGTCAATAATTAGTACGGTATTTTGTTGATTTTTAGGTACCGTATAGGCGAGAGTTGCACCGAGTGGGATAAGTATTATTCCAAAAACACACAGACCTAAGCCCGCCAATAATGGGATTGAAGACCACATCCCAAGAATCGCCTCTTCATAGTTCACCACCCATACTTTTTCCTCACTACAATCGGCAGCAGATCCTTCGGTGCAAGTTGCCCGCATTGAATACTCTTCTGAATCTAACCTCCAACTTCCAACTCTAGAAAAACTAGTTCCATCTTCCGCAATCCCTTGAAAATCTTCACCGCAACGCGATTCTTCAATAACTTGGTCACTTGAATCATGCACTTCTAATTGTAGTTCATCACTGGTTGAAAATGCGATAATACATCCCTTTTCCAATTTAATAGTTTGACTTTCATCAACATTTAATTCAGCATCATTGGCAATTCTTGGGTCACCTGCTTCAGCAACGGACTCCATCCCAACAAAAGCAAGAATCACGGCAATAAATAATGAAGCAACCCCTCCAATCAAGAGTATTCGTGCCCAAGAACTCTGATGTTTAGACCCCTTTCCGTCTTCCACAACCATGGCGAAAGGCCCAACCCCCTTCAACCCGACGCAGAGATTCGTCCAATATAGCAGTAATTATTACAAGCCGGCTTCAGCCATTTTTTCAGGTAAATATGTATCAGTCACATAATCAAGACCATATTTTGCTAATGATTGCTGTTCCGACTTAACCCCCATTTCGAGCATTAAATTTATTCTGTCTTGCCACATACCATCGGCAAACCTTGGATCGGTCAATTCAGCTTTTAACGCTTGGATATCATTCTTTGAAAGATCATCCGATGGTAAGTCATAAGCCAATATGTCATCGGGA
This sequence comes from Methanobacteriota archaeon, assembly GCA_018649825.1. Lineage (GTDB taxonomy): Archaea > Thermoplasmatota > Poseidoniia > Poseidoniales > Poseidoniaceae > PSPT01. The sequence continues at coordinate 10,067 of JABIHC010000137.1, read as the reverse complement.
GTAATGCCGATGTATGCTGCACTTGGGGTTGCTAAATATTCAGAAATATGGGCAGTTTTAATCGCACCGTATGCGATTGAGGCATATATTCTAAATGACCACGGATCACCGTCAAGGAACACTACAACGGGCAAATCCCATTCTTCATTCATCCTCTTTAGAAATCGCCTTGTAGATCTTGCAGGCTGCCCCTTCAAGTGTAGTAATGCACAGTCCCATTCTTCATCAAAGCCATTTTCTACAAGTCGGTCAAACATACCACCTGTTTCAATTGCCATAATGAATTTCACATCATGTTCAAGGAATTGAATCTTTTCATTTTCAACATTATATGGCAGTCCATATCCCGAATCACCTACATCGTCTCGCGCATTTATTCGCATCCATTCACCACGTCTATTTAATTCATTGATGGTTACATTTCCAATAATACGCGCCCCATCTTCTTCAGGCCTAAGTTTAAAATCTTCACGAAGACATTTGGTTACAATTTCCAAATCCTCAGCCAAATTATTACTCTCATTCTGGCTATTAAAATGGCCAAGCCCCCATGCCTCGGAAATATAATACATCTCACGAAGGGTACTGGATTTGCCAGCATCTATCATTTCCTCAATAAATTCAACAACATGCAGGGCACGCAGTAACTGCTTTGCACTTCCAAGGCTGGTTGCATCTCTAATGGTCTTTTTCTTTCCGTATTTAAATACACCATATTTTTTATCAAAACCAATATTAGTTTTTGAGCGCACAGGCAAAGTCATTGTGGGGGGCTCTCCCTTCATCATTCGCTTATACATTTCTTCAACAACACCGTGTAGGGCGATTTTTGTTTCTTCTGGAGAATGTCTTCTACTCATTGTTCATCACCGCCGCTAAATAGGGTTTGTTGGGTAAACAAATCTGCTGTTTTTGACATTACTTCATCACTCAGCGAATTATTTGTTTTTTCAGCACTTTCTTCGCTAGTATTTTCTTGGTTAGCACTTTCCACCGATATTGAATCAGTATCTTTTTCATCATTTGAATCATTTTCAACCTGGGGGGTGGATATTGATCCCCCTCCCACTTCTCCCATTGTAGTTGTTTCTAAAGTCAAAACGCTGGGTTCACTCATTTCAATATCGTTATTGATTTCTTCCTGTCGCCTTATTTCCTCTAACATTTTTTCATCCAATTTACTCGCACCAATAATGTCACCAGCGCCGCGATAAAATATTTCAGTTTCAGCCCAATCACCTTTTTCCAAGCCGGTCAAAGAAAATGTGATATCTGTATGTTGGCCAGGGTCTAAAGTTTCAAGTTTCCATGCCCATAAGCCAAATGCCTCTTTTCTTCCCCCCCTTTCGTTATCAGTCATTTCTGCATTTCGTTCAGGCCAAGTTGCTAGAATTGTGTAAGAACGTGCTCGCGCAGTGTAATTAAAAATACGGACATTTACCTTTGTTATCTTTGCCTCAATATCCCAAGTGGTTTCTTCTTGACAAATTACGGCACTCATTATTTTTGTTATTGAGCCAGATAAATCTGGAACCGGCAGTTTTAAAATGCTTGCAGATTTCTCTGCAATAGCAGGCAAAATATCATTGATTAACTCAAATTTCTCCTTTGTCTTTGCCCGCTTCTTTTGCTTTTCAAGGTGACGTCGCAACCCCCGCCCCATTTCCAAAATTGCCTTACGAACCTCAATTGCAACTTCTTCATTATCTGAAAGCGCTTCTTTTGCCTCACTTGTGAATTGAACATTTGTACTTGCAAGATGGACGAGAATGGCAGCGGGCCCCTTCGGAACACCGCGCCCCCCTGCTTGGTCTAAACCATATTGTCTCCAATCAACACTTTCAATTGTTTTTGTTAGGAGGCAGCCACCCTGTTGATACATTAATGGAACGCGATTGGCGAAGCGAAGAATCTCTACGGGTTTGTCGGCAGGCATATTTCCCCCGAATATCAACCCAACTTCAACTTGGAATGGATTGCCCTGACTTACATTTGGCGCCCGAGTAAGAGTTGAAATGAATCTGGAATCAATGGTCTTTGAAAGACCTTTTTTGATTAACAATTCTTCAATCGGTGAAAGACAATTTGTAGGCGGGGGTAGTAGTTTTATTGGTTTTCCATTTGCGCCAGTTCTAATTCCAATCATCGCTTCAAGAAGATTACTAACATCTTCAGTTTTCAACCCGCTTGGTTTTCTGCCTTCATCAATATCTGCAGCAGTGAGTAAATCCTTTGCCCCCCGCTGACTAACTCCACAAAAATTATGGCGCAAAAGGGAAGTCATTTTCCTTTCATCAGAATCTTTTAACATTCGTTGAAGTTGACCTAAGTGCATTCCCGCGGGGTGAGGTTTAATCGCTATTACTTCTCGGGGCAAATTATTGCTTACGCGAGGAAAATGCGTCGTTTCTCCATCAGGGTCCGTAAAGAATATTTCTGCATGAGGGTTGACAATTGATGTCATTCGTAAATATTGGTATATCGACTGTCGCCCACGTTGATATTTGGCTTTTAGATCAGTTGTGATTTTTACTCCATGAATTACTAATTCATCATTTTCCATCCAAGTAATTCGTTGTTGGTTTGATTTATTGGCTTTATTTTTTCTAGTATCAAGTCCGATATCAACTTTAACTGCAGTCTCTTCGCCAATTATTTTTGATATCACTGCAGTGGGTTTACCAGTAGTTAATTGGCTATACATCACAACCCCAGTGATACCTATGCCTTGTTGCCCTCTTGTTTGGCGAATTGCGTGAAACCTACTACCATACAATAATTTTCCAAACACATTTTCAAGTGCCTTCATCGGAATCCCAGGACCATTATCCTGCATTGAAAGACGTATGATGTCTCGCTCCGAATCTTTCTTTTCGACTCGTATCCTTATTGTGGGCAAAATTCTTGCCTCTTCACAAGCATCAAGTGCGTTGTCTACGCCCTCTTTAACCGCAGTAATGAGAGATCTAGTAAGGGTGTCGAAACCGAGGAAGTGTTTGTTCTTTTCAAAAAATTCAGAAATTGCGATTTGTTTTCCTTTTCCCGCCATTTTTTTTGCAACACTCATATTCATTCCTCCGCCCCAGTCCTCCCCCCTCCAGATGAGGTGGGGCTAGCAACGACAAACCCTTCCGCGTCACGACCGTTCTAAAGCAATACCCTTTGATTTAGGCGAAACCAACCCATTTTGAGCAATTTACTATTTTGCGCGCAAATATTCCAATTAAACAATTAGAAAATATTTCCCATCAAGACAAGAGCGAATAGTATTAATTTTAGAATTAATTAATAACAAAAATATTTTCAGACCAAGCAGAAATGTACCCCATGAACGCCGAAGCCGCAACAGTTAGGGGGCTTGCAAGATATAATTCACCTGGCCCGGAACGTCCTTGAAAATTGCGATTGATTGCCGATACTGAAACTTGATCTGACGAGGTTGAAACACCGGGTCCAGCGCCAATACATGCTCCACAGCCAGGGTCAATTACACTAACTCCAACACGAAGGAATAATTCATGCCATCCTCTTTTTACGGCTTCATCCTTCACTAAGCCACTACCATATTGGATGTAAAAATCAACTCCTTCAGCTACTATTAACCCAGCACTTTCAGCAGCCTCACAAACATGTGCGTAATATGCAATATCATCTATTTTTCCAGCAGTGCACGAACCACCATATGCAATATCAATAGTAACCTTTCCAATATCAGATATTAATACTCCATTTGTGGGGTCGCTCGGAATGCCTTTATCTGGATTCCCGGGGTGCGCAACCATTGGCTTTATTTCGTTCAAATCGATATGGTGAATTCCTCCATCGTATGTTGCATTTTCATCGGCAGAAATAATTCTTTTCTGCAAAATATCCTCGTCCCAATCGGGATGCAGATTTTTCAACCATTCTATTGTCAATTCATCTGCCTCGCAAATACCTGTTTTCCCCGAGCACTCTGTTGCCATGTTGCACAGAGTTGCCCTTTCATCAATAGACAAACTAGCTAACCCGTCTCCCCCAAATTCCATTGAACGATCAAGAGTTAATTCTGCTCTTGCATGAGATGAAAGAATTTTGAGTATTACATCTTTTGCAGTGCAGCCTTCGTCCAAAGTCCCAGTTAATTCAAATCTAATACTCTCTGGTACTTTAACAAAAGTAAATCCCGAATAAATCAAACTGGCATACTCTGTTGCCCCTACTCCGTATGTTAGAGCATTAGAGGCTCCCCCCATGCATGTATGTGAATCTGTAGCCTGGATAAAGTCCCCAATATTGATGAATTCTTCTCGCGCAACCTGATGGCAAATACCTGGTGAAACTCCATTCTTCACCGAATAATCCCTTACTTTCGTATGTCTTTGAAATTGTTTTTGCAATTCTCTTAGCACCTCAATTTTATCAATAAAGGGGGTAAATTTTGGATTTTGATCGGCATATAACAAATGGTCCTCAAAAACCGCAAATTGATTTGGATTTGGCAATTCGTAGTCTTCACCATATTCCTTTGATAAAAATGAATGAACTTGAGCAGTAGTAAATTCATGTGAATACCCACCCTGTACGGCTGCAATTACTGGGTCGTGTGGTTTTACACATTGACCTTCATTTTGATTGACTAAATTATTTGCAACGATTTTTTCCGCAATAGTCATTGGTCGATTTGGAGTATTAATACTTGGCAACTTAACAGTGTCTTCTCGCAAACTATTCGCAAAAGAGAAAAGTCCGCCCGCTTCAATAATTTTTTGAGTTATTGAATCGTAATTTTTGGTAAATTCGCTAAAAGGTATTTTTTCGCCACTCTGAAGTCTTTCAAGAATGGAGTGCCCGGCCATTAATTGGCCCAAATTAATATTATTTCTTTCATGAATTGGAGCAAACGAAGCAGCAATTACCAAGCGAATACCCGCCCACTTTTCACATTGGGCGGCGGTTTCTCGCGAAGAGCCAGTACCCTTCCTGTGGCCCGAAACAATGACCTCAAACCCGCCATTTTTCAAATCATCTTCACCAATAACGCGCTTACCATTATGAAGCAAACCAGCATATGCATTTTTTGCAATCTCTTCTGGCTTATGGCTGAAACAAACCCACGCAGGAGTCATCATATCTGTGTTGATATCATCAAGTAACTCTTCTACTTTCAAATCTTCCATTCGGAGATTCAAACCTTCGTGAATTTGTTGCCTAATCAAATCTAAATTTTTGGTTAGAAAAAGAATACGCTTGCCGGGATTTAAACTGATGTTTTCCGGCGGCCACATCCCATCCATCTCCCTCACCAATCAAGTCCAAGGGGCGGGAATATATGACCGGTTCGGAATACTTCTAATCAACAAGAATGGGCATATGAACTACATAGGTTTTTCCTAAAAAATACCATTTTTATTATCTTTTCAATAGTTTTCCTACTTCAATTACTATAAAACCTAGCGAATGGCTTAAAAAGGGCCTGCAAATGGGTTATAATACATTGGGCAGGCTTTATGCCTGCGTGGGTGGGATAAAAATGGCTGAAGAACAACAAGTAGAAGATATTGTAAAATGTCCAGAATGCGCAAGTAGAAGTTTGACACGAGACGAAACTCGCGGAGAGGTAGTCTGTGATGATTGTGGTTTAGTCATTGAAGATAATGTAATCGATCAGGGCGCAGAATGGCGTGTATTCAGTCCCGAGCAAGGAGACCAACGGGCTAGAACCGGGGCTCCAATGACAGTAATGCTTCACGATAAGGGACTATCCACAGATATTGATTGGCAAAATAAGGATTATTCTGGCAAAGTTATCAATAGCCGTTACCGCAGTCAATTTTATCGAATGCGTAAGTGGCAGAAGCGAAGCCGTGTGAGTAATGCTACAGAGCGCAATCTTGCAATGGCTCTAGCCGAACTTGATAGAATGGCAAGCCGCTTGGAATTACCAAAGTCTGTTCGTGAAGCAGCTGCGGTTAATTACAAAAAAGCAGTAGAAAAGAGACTCATTCGTGGCCGTTCAATTGAAGGGGTAGCCGCAGCATCATTGTATGCAGCCTGCCGTCAGTGTAATGTGCCAAGAACACTTGATGAAATTGGTCAAGCCAGTAGAACTGGAAGAAAAGAAATTGGCCGGACATATCGTTTTATGGTTAGAGAATTAAAGATGAGAATCATGCCAACTGGACCGGAGGATTATATCTCCCGTTTCTGCTCTGGATTAGGATTAGATGCAGAAGTTGAAGCAAAAGCACATGAATTGATAAAAGCAGCCCAGGAAAAAGAATTGACTAGTGGGCGTGGCCCCACTGGTATTGCCGCCTCAATCATTTACATTGCATCTGTATTGTGTGGAAAGCGCCGAACACAGCGTGAAGTTGCTGAAGTTGCAGGTGTTACTGAAGTTACAATACGCAACCGTTACAAAGAATTGATTCAAAACCTCAACATTGAACTTGATATTTAATTTTGGAAATATGAGGCAAAGGTGAACATCGATGATTGATGTCCCCAACCCTTCTTTTTCCCGAAATAATCTCATGGGGCTTTAGTAATGAGGGCAAAACAACGTGTAATTAATGCACTCCGCCAACAATCCAATCTTGAGATGATTAACGCCTTAGAAAGAGGAGTACAAGATTGGCCCCTCCCTGCCCCGCCTCTCATCGATCCAGACTTCCCCCCTATTCCTCCCTCAAGTAAAGAGAAAATCATAGAGCAAGCCTTAGGTTTGTTTAAATTAGATGAAGGTATGTTTATACATCATTTGAATTCTACTATTGAATTGGTTATCCCTTATCGAATGAGCCTTTCTGAAGAAGTATTTGAGGAACACGAAAAGTGGTTGCTTAGGAGAAAGGATTTGGTTGTTGAAAGGGTATTATTTGCTACTTGTATCACTTGGTTGGCCGATTCTCTTGATAATTCTATGCCTAATACCGATAAATGGTGGATGGCCATTACATTATTCAATGGATTATCTACCTCTCCGCGCGGCCAATCAATACACCAAGGGTTTCACATTTTGGAAAGTATAGCAATTGCTACTAAACCCGGTGCATGGCACTCACAGGCTGAATCAGGACCACATCAAATGGAATGGGATCCTCAAGCAAGTTTGCCAAAATATGATCTTGTTTCCCATGAACAAGGAATTGCTGCGGCCAACTGGATGCTTGACAAATCCTTGCGTAGCAAAGAACCGCGCCGGCAATTATTAGTTGAATGGATATTATTGTTTCTTGAGCGAAAGGAATTAGTTTCTCCTCTTGATCTTGGTAATAGAATGCTGAAGTTAGCAAATGATGAAAGTGATATTGTTTCTTCTCGCCTTGTGGCTTGTTTGCCAAGATTAATTGAAGCAGATTATGCGGTGGGAATGGAAGTTTTAGAAGTTCTCAATAATCGTCAGGACATACCTTCAAGGCGTGCTTTGGCTGATGTACTAACGAGATTATTTAAAAGAATAAATGAAGAAGCAGTGCCATTATTTGAAAAAATGATTCAAAGCAATGATGAGACGGTATTGGCTGCTACTTCTGCAACAGTCGGCGATATCAAATATATTTCCAAAACACGTTGGGCCGATGAAATACTCAATCTTACAAAACACCCGAACCCCATTGTTAGAAGGAATTTAGTTGCAACACTGCGCGATTATGTGGCTGCATTCCCTAAGGATGAGAGAGGTATTTTGGCGGCAGCATGGTTAGATGGAGATGAAGTAGTTGGAGTGCGTTTGCGTGAATTATTAATTAGAATGGAAGAGGTTGACCCCGATAATTTCTCTTCTTGTATTACAAAAATAAATGACGCGGATGGTAATTTAGAAAAGTTGTGGGAAGTAATGGAATTGCGCCACCCAGAAAAACCATCAGCATGGAAATTATGGATGAAAGGCGAATCACCACCTCCTGCAACAACTCCTTTCAAACCCACATCACCTGAAAGACCAATCGCCGAAGACGGAGATCAATACTTGGAAGATGCTGAATTGCCAAAGTTATCTGATGCTCTAGATAATTTGGATAATTCATGATAATTTCTTAGGGATGATTTGACAAGCACAACCCCTTTGTGTATTTCATGCGGACACAGATACCCCCTCCTCCTCCCTCGGCCAGCAAAGAGGCATTTATTTATCAAAAGTATTTTTGGAAGAGGCGCGAAAAAATACACAATTCAAGTAAATCTATCCTTGTATTAATGATGCTTTTACTACCTTTGATTCCTGTAGTTCATGCTGACGAATCTACAGACACTACTCTCGAAGCAAGAGATATTAGTGCTTCTTTTACTAATGAATTTGTCGAATTAAGTTGGCGTAATATCATTACTTCAGATGTGATGCTATTGGACAATATGCACCAGTCAACTTATGAGATACTTCGCCACACCGAACCGATAACATTTGATGTGGTTGACTCGCTCCAACCAATAATTTCCAACATAGAGGTTTGCTCACTCACCGATAATAATTCAATATGTTCTGGGAAAAACCACACTCTAACTTGGACTCCCCCAGAGGGTACTGATGGAGTATTTCATTATGGAGTAGTTACTGTACTCCCTAATGGTTCGAGAACCACAACCTTGAATCCTGGCCTTTCACAATTAAGCTCCGGATTAGTGGAATTGGTGGCAAACCATTGGGGTCCAACCAATCTTCAGGGTAGTTATGATGCAAATAGCAAAACCACTACTTTGACTTGGGATAACTTGGTAGGGGCAAATAGCAATCATCAAATTTGGATATGGAGGCATAGTGAAGAAGCAACAAGAACTAATTGGGATTCATTGAATAAAACTTCAGCAGCAGTAATTTTTGATGCGAGTATCGATTCATGGACAGGCACTATTGGTGGCGAAGTTGAAAGAGATGTTTGGTATTCCGTCATTTATGACAATGGCACATATTCTGATACAAGATTCTTGGGCGGCAATACCCTTGTAACTGCAATCTATGAGGATAATGTTGCACCGGAATTGCGCAGCGAACTGACTGCAATTTTCCATATTGATTCTGGAATAACTCAATTGAATTGGGCTGGGGCCAATCTTGAAAATACCTCAATCAACATTTGGCGCTCTTCAATGCCAATAGATTCTCTTTCTAGCGCGGGCGTGACTCATATTGCAAATCATGAAGGTTCAACAACTTCGTTTGAATATGTTGTTCCTCTAGGAGAATTCGGTAATTTCTGGTATGCAGTTACCCTTGCTGATGAAGTAGGAAATGAAATTGATAATTTCCTTCCTCACCACCCAATAAGCGAGGGTGTTTTTGAAAATACTATTGCTGAAGAATCATTGACAGTTGCCTCCAACATCCAAGTCGAGCAATTGATGAGTATTGAACAAACTAAAATGATTGAAATCTCATGGGCTGATTCAGATATTATTGCTAATGCAACATACCATATTTGGCGTTCATCTATGGGTGAAATATTACAGGTAAATGGTGATTTTGTTCATGAGGATATAGAGTACATAGGTAATGCAACCAGTGGCGCCAGCAGTATTATCCTCCCCCTAGTTGAAGATGTTGATAGAGATTCATGGTACGCTGTAACAGTAGAAGGATTATTCGGAGGCTCGCTCACCACATACACTCATGATACAATATATTCAGGGATTAATTCAATGAATTATTCCATCCATGAAGATACTACCCCCCCCTCGTCTGCAATTGATTTACAAGCAACAGTTAACGGCTCAGACGATTCGGTTGAACTTCAATGGTCTAGTATTGACGATGTAAAGCAATGGCAGGTTTGGTATTCCAATAATATTTCTCTTTCACAGATTCCTGTGGGTGAAATTAGTGAAGAAAACGGTTGGTCTTTACACGAGCAATTCAATTCAACAAATACCCAATCTAAGTATGAGTCTGAAATATATTATTCTAATACTTCATCAATATATTCAATTTTTGCAGTATTTGGAATTGATGAATATGGTAATTATGAAAGCAATATTTCCTCTCCCGAAATGTACAAAATAAAATTCCTCGATTTTGAAATATCCAATCTATCAATAAACGTGCAAATTACTTCATTGAGCATGACGATTAGTGAGAGAGAATTATCAAC
>JABIHC010000109.1 GCA_018649825.1 Methanobacteriota archaeon | reverse complement strand
GGTAGTGGTCATAAATGTAATTGAAAGTGGACCGGAGGTGGCGATGACCAGTCCTGAAAATGGCCGTTATTACCCCCCTGCAAGTGCACTTCTTCTTTCGGCAAATGCGACTGTTGATTATGATGGAGATATTGTAGGATATCAGTGGTTTGAATATGTTAATGGAACTGAAGTCTTGCTTCTTGAAGAAAAATGGGGAATGATTTACTTTGGTCCAGGTTCACACCATATTGCACTTTATGCCGAAGATACGAGAGGAGCTGGCGAATGGGCTCACGTAAATATCACACTTGGGGATTCAGCACCTAAGTTAAATCAATCTAGTCTCATAGTAAAACCAATGTCTTTCACCGAAGAGGAGTTAACAACTATTGAAGTATCGATAGAATTAACCGACCTTGACGGAACTACCGAGGATGTAGCCGGACAAATAACTCATGGTATACAAATTTGGAATTTTGTTTTGAACGATGCCGGCGAAGGACGTGATTTGGTCGCTGGAGATGGAATTTGGACAGGCACAGTCGATGTTGAAGCCGAGGGTGCAGGTAAGCCTCATCTGAGAATCGTAGCCACAGACATGGGTAGCGGTGAGGCGAAAGTAAGTATTGCTACGGCTGATTTATTGGTTAAAGAAATGGAAACCGATATGCCTTGGGTTACAGTAGGTGGCTCGATAGGAGGAATCATTTTGTTAATTTTCCTTGCAAACATGTTTGTTTCATTCCGCCGCCGTCGCTTGGCTTCAATGGATGTGATTGGTTCTTGGACTTCTTTCAGCGATGCAACTTCTAGTGTTGGTATTGACCAAGCCTCTGTTGTTGATGCTGCAGAAGAATCAGCCGTTCAAATGGAAAACGATCTTCAGATGCAAGAAATACAAAATCCACTTGACGTCCAAACTGCAGAAGGTTCAGAAATACAAAGCGGAAAAGACCTTCCGAAAATATAATCCGAACTATGTTTTCCAATACTCGCAAATGAGGGCGAGGGTTACGGTACTCAAGCAATTGTTTGATTAGCCCAATCCCAATTAACTAATTCCCACCAAGCTGCAATATATGCCGGTCGAGCATTCTTGCGGTCAATATAGTATGCGTGTTCCCACACATCACAGGTCAGAATTGGAGTTAATCCATCGGTTAGAGGATTTCCAGCATCATGTGTATCAACGATTTCCAAGCCGCCATTAGAGTTCATGACAAGCCAAGCCCAGCCAGAACCAAAGTGTCCTCCTGCGGCTGCCGTAAAGGCAGTCTTGAATTCTTCAAAAGAACCGAATGCTTCATCAATTTTACCAGCAATTGCGCCGGTGGGCTCTCCGCCACCATTCGGACTCATTGAGTTCCAGTAAAATGTGTGATTCCAAATTTGTGCTGCATTGTTGAAAATACCGCCACTTTGACTCATGATTAATTCTTCAAGAGTTTTTCCTTCTAATTCAGTACCTGCAACCGCAGCATTCAACTTTGCAACATAGCCTGCATGATGTTTTCCGTAATGAAAACTCAAGGTTTTTTCCGAGATGTGCGGTTCAAGTGCATTCATTTCAAAGGGGAGGTTTGGGAGTTCATGTGGCATGTCATTCACTAATTGCCCCCACACATGTTAGGGCTATGAACCTGTGCATTATGTGAATTATCTTCAATATGCTTCCAAAATACCAACAATTACTGCTCATTTTCAAACCGTGAGCCTCAAGGAGGGGAAGCATTTCCCGTAAAATATGGCGGATGTGCTCGAGGCCGAGTTAGCCGAGGCGGTTGATGCGGTGATGAATGATTCGCCAGTAAATGTTTTTGAGCAAAAGCGCGACATTTTTGAATTCAATATGGCGCTTGCTGCTATCGCAGCAGTAATTGCATTGGCGACAATCCTTGCAGTAGTTTTGGATTCGGAAGTTGCCGAGAATCTCTTTGGTAGTGAGAATGATGGTTCAGTAAATTCGGTTGATGCTACTTGGTTAGAGCCGGTATATATGCCGCGACACGAGGAATGTATCGATGCTTCAAATGGTCAAGATGAGGGATATGAGGGCTTTGGAATTGGCTATGAGCCTAGCCTTGCAATAGATGGAGAAGGAAATATGTTTATCACCGCGCACAAGGATTTGCGTTGGGGTGGTGAAGGAACTCCATTCGGTCCTGTACTCGGTGGCCCAGTCGATTCATGGTATGCGTGCCAAGATGGTCAAATGACATCTTGGGATTATTGGGCATCGTGGTTTTGGGTTTCAAATGATGGCGGCTTAACTTGGCATCATGGCGATAATTTTGACCCGACTCCAGGTAACTTAGCAAATTCAGTAGTTGGCACATTTACAGGTGCAGGTTCTGAGTGTCTCGGTGATGAAGGAGACATTGCAGTTGATGCAAATGATATGGTTTACTATCTTGATACTACTTTGGAAGATAATTGGTGGCACAAATTCTCCGACGGTGGAAATACCTACGAATCCCCTTCAACTTGTCAAAGAATGAATACCATGGCCGCTGACGACCGACCATGGGTTGCTGCTCAAGGAGATGGTATTGTGCACTATTTGGGTAATTCAGGTGCTTCTCCACCAGAGTGTACTGGTGATTCAGGACGCTATTGGTATTACCATTCTGAAAATGGCGGTTCAACCTTCTCTCAATGTTATTCAATGCCGGGTGGCTGGTCAACAATTGCTAGCCAAAGAAATGGCTCATATGTGTATGTAGTTCAAGAAAATGCAGATTCTAATACAGGAACTGTGCAGATTCGCATTAGTAGTGAATATGGACGTGGAACCGGAATTACCGATGGAACTTGGGCTGCGCCGGTGGAATTAGGACCTCGGAATGGTAATTGTCCTGAAGGTTATCCAGTCGTTAACACGAATGAGGGTGGCACAGTTGCAGTTTCATGGGCCGATTGCCCAAACGGCGATACCGGTGCTTGGGCAATGTATTTTGCAATCTCTTATGATTATGGTGAAAACTGGTCAATGTGGAATGCGACTCCTTTTGATGAGGGAATTAATATGTATCCATTTATCTCAATTAGTGAAGATAACATTGTTTCAATTGCATTTTACGGCCTTGATTATGGCCAAAATGGTGCAGAGGACGGATATGTTTCAGGTAAGAATTGGTATCTTTATGCGGCCGCATTGGATACCCCACAAGAAAATGATACTTGGGATTTTGAAATCGCCGACCCAACCCCGCTTCATACCGTGACGGATTATGAAGGAACCAATGGTGATGTTCATGCCTTGCACGATTTCTTTGAGACGGTGTTGTCTCCTGATGGTGATTGGTTAGGCATCGCATACCAGCAGAATATTGGTGAGCATCCTTTTGAAGAAAATGAGGAGCAGCGCTACATAAAGTTCGTTCGTGCAGATCTTGATGTTTGATGGCTTTCATTTAGGGCAAGTCGTATCTATCAATGTGCTCTCGAAGTGGATATCTTTGTGCGAAATACTTCCCAAAGTAAATCGCCTACCCACATTATTGTAATAATTCACACCTGTTTTCAAGCACAAAATTGTAGGCGGCGGTTTGAAATGCTATTCTTTACCATGCCGTAGGCATGGAGCGAGCCCCCCCCCGTGCATTGGTGGTGGCCTTACTTCTGTTTTTGGTTCCCCTGCTGCCTAGTGTTGCAGCAGATAATGACATTGCCACTGCGGCAATAATGACCGATGGAAACTCGGCATCAGGAAATGTAGATTATGATGGTGACGACATTGATTGGTGGAAGATTTTCGCATATTCCGGCGACATTGTGCAAGTCTCAATCTCCTCCTCAATGAGCAACCCCGCATGGTGGTGTCCTGGCGATGGCTACACAGGGAAGGTCAAATTAACCAATAGTGGCGGAACTCTCCTTGCTGGCGATAATACCATTGATGATTCATCATCTTCGACTGTTCTTTCAACCACTTCTACTTCTCAACAGTGGATTTATTTGCGCATATTAAGCGAGGACTCCTTTTGTAATGATGGAATAAGTTATTCATTGACTCCAAGTATTGATAAGAGTAATCGCGATACCGATGATGATGGTTTTATTGATAATGATGATGATTGTGATGAATTATTTGGAAATTCCACCAATGACCGAAATGGTTGCCTTGATAGCGATGGAGATGGTTATTCAGACCCCGAGGTTGGGTGGTCTGCTCACCCACAGGGTCAAGCTGATGCTTTTCCTTTAGAGGGAACTCAATGGTATGATAGTGATGGAGATGGATATGGAGATGAATTATTAGGATTCCAAGGCGATCATTGTACATATCAACGTGGTTTCAGCGACCAAGACCGTTATGGTTGCTTGGATAGTGATGTCGATGGCTGGTCTGACCCAGACCCAGTTGGCCTTAATTCCAGCACTCCTTGGCCTGCTCATCCTGAAGGAACTGCTGATGCTTTCCTAACCGATGCAACTCAATGGAATGATACTGATGCTGATGGTTTTGGCGATAATTGGGCTGATGGCGATTGGAATGACTCACGGGTTAACCAAACTGAGCCACTTGGAGAGTGGTTCCTCAATGCAACAACCCCTGATAATTGTCCAAGCATTGAAGGTTATTCGGTAAATGACCGCTTTGGATGTCCTGACCTTGACGAAGACGGTTGGTCAAATCCAGATGCAAATTGGACGGAAAACGATGGTGCTGATGCCTTCCCATCAAATCCAACTCAATGGAAGGATAGAGATGGAGATGGCTGGGGTGATAACCAAAGTGGTGATGCTTATCAGGTTGACATATTCCCTGATAACCCGACTCAGTGGGCTGATTTTGATGGTGATGGTTATGGCGATAATAATTCAGCAGGAGCATCACAAGTGGATAATTTCACCACTGAAGCGACTCAGTGGTCTGATTTTGACGGCGATGGTTTTGGTGACAATTTCACCGGATTTCAAGGAGATCACTGCCCTGAATCTGAAATCCAACATATCGTAAATAATCAAATTTCATTTATTGACAGATTTGGGTGCTATGACTCTGATCAAGACGGTTATTCAAATCCAAGTCAAGATTGGGTTGCTCACCCTAGTGGATTTGCCGATGCTTTTCCCGATGAAGTAAGTCAATGGTTTGACTCTGATAGCGACGAATATGGTGATAATTTGGAATATAAAAATGCTAGCGGTGCGACTCTACCGGCATATCGCGGTGACTCTTGTCCATTCACGCCTGGATTCTCAACCGATGATAGATGGGGCTGCCCTGATTCAGATAATGATGGTTGGTCAGACCCAATGTGGGATTGGCTTGCCAGCCCACAAGGCTTAGGCGATGCTTGGCCTAGTGACCCAACTCAGTGGCATGACCATGATGGTGACGGATATGGGGACAACCCTCTCGGTACAACTGCAGACGCATGTCCAGATACCCCGGGGACTAGTGTGGGAGTCGAGGAAGGGGGTGACCGCTGGGGTTGCCATGATACCGATAATGATGGCTGGTCAAACCTTGGCGATGCTTTTATTCACGAACCTACTCAGTTTAGAGATAGCGATGGAGATGGTTGGGGTGACAATACATTTGGACATGAGGGTGATGATTGCCCTGAAGTTCGCGGTGATAGTTTGTTTGACCGAAAAGGCTGTCGCGATATTGATGCAGATGGTTGGTCTGACCCTGACAGTGAATGGAGTGTGATTCAAGGTGCTGATGCTTTCCTTAATGATAGAATGCAATGGCGCGATTCTGACGGAGATGGTTTTGGCGATAATGGAATCGGTGCTAAACGCGATGATTGTCCGACAATAAGTGGGACTTCAACCGTTGATTTGCAGGGTTGCCCAGATGCTAATGGAGATGGCTACTCCGACCAATATGGTGAATTGAATGCGGCCATAGCCATGATGGGGGAAAATCCGCTTTCCTCTTGGCTAACTTATGCTGGCATCGGTATTGCTTTGCTTTTCCCAGTTATTTTTGCTAAATTCCTCGGAATTATTTTCAGCCGTGGTAATCGTAAAACTACATCCAATAAATACTCGGATTCACAAGCACCAGAAATTGCATTGACTGTGCCTGTTCACGACATCAATACTGGATTAATATCTCCCGCCTTGCAGCAGCAGGGGGCTGCGAATACTGGATATTACCAGCCTCCACCGTTGCCTGTAGAGCCAGCAAATAGTGCACCTCAAGTTGCAGGTGATGGCTTAACCTATGGGCAAAGTGCGTATGGTGATATCTCGGCTGGATATACTGCTGGTGTGGCCGAATCTCCATATGAAATAGGGGGGGAAGGAAATGTTTGACCTCACCCCTGCACGCTCTTTTTCGGAATCAAACCCTCGGCTTGCTTTACGAACACTGATGTTGGTTTCAGTTTTGATGTTGGCAGGATTTGTTTCACCGATTAATGTCAGTGCTGAAGATGGCGACCCACGGACTCTTGAGGATGTAGGCCTTCACATGGTAGCGATTAGAAATGATTCTTTAGACACCGACGATGATGGTTCATTTGATGCAGTTAGAGTTGTTTTGGTTCTCAATGCGACCTCTGGCCAAGCAGACATCAACATGCTTCTAAGTGCTTCAACCGGCTTACGAAGTACCGAACAATGGGATAACCGTACCGTAGTAGGGCAAGAAAATCTGTCACTTACTGTAGATGCTTGGGAAGTTGGGCAATACTCGTTAAACTTGCGAATGTATGACCCTGTGGTCGGGGATTTATTGGCGGACATTGATATTGGGACTCTGTGGATGGATCCGTCTTTGTCTTTACCGACTTTGCAAATGACACTTAATGCGCCGGCGACGATTGAGACTGGTGACGATTGCATGGTTAGTCGCTTCTTCGTCGATGAGGTAGGTTTCCGTTATTCTCAAATGGGAAGTCGTACCTTTACTGGTGCTCCTTTCCAAGTCTTTGATAGTGATGCTCAGCTAGACTGTTCGGTTTGGCCGGCAGGAAAATATGAGTTACATGAATTCTACCAAAATGGCTTCGGACAAACCTCTGAAGAAGTCCTTAAATTTTCTATTTTTAATCGCCCTGCCCCCGCCTTCAATTTGTCTGTTGTCGGAGACGGAGGGGAAATTGGCAGCGAATGTAAAATTAGTATTGTCGCAGAAACGCTTGACCCAATTGAATTTGCTACTTATTCAAGAGATTGGGATATTACTCCTGCGCAAACAGCAGGTGGTGCAGCAAGTGTTGATTGTAGTAATTGGCAGCCTGGCGTCCACAAAATTGTGATTGTCATCTCAAATGAAGAAGGAACAAGTTCAACTAGAGGAATTAATCTCGTCCGCCTACCAGTTCTTGAACCAACTATTGAACAAAGCGAGATTGCCGAATCATGGCCAACGAGATCATTAGGAGAACAACTCGAAATGCAGCAAGATGGTTGGTATGTCGCAGGTGGCGTAAGTGCATTCGTATTCCTATTGTCTATGGTGATGACAATAAGGAAAGGGCGTCGCAAAAATGGTTCCATTGAGAAGGGATTGGCTGGAGTAGATGACCCCTTGACTGCTGCAATGATGCGAAGTAGTGTGGACTCAATTAATCCCATTCAGACTGTTCAAACTCAAAGTATAGCAGAACCACTCCCATTACTTCCTTCTGGTGGCCCCGACCCTCAAGGACTTCCAATCTTTACCGATGCAGATGGAATTGTTTGGCGAAAACACGCTGATGAGAACATGGATTGGTGGGATGGCAGTACAAACACTTGGGTTTCCTTTTCTTCAATTGATTGATACGAATTATGCTCCATCTTGTTTGAAAATATAGCCGTGAATACTTTAGGCTATGAGGACTATAGCAGCCCAATGGGCACCTTTTCTTGGCTCCAATCTCAGCCCTCATGGTTTTGGTGGGTAGTAGCCGGTTGTACTCTTTTGGTCATTGGTGCAGTTGTTTCCCGTATGATTTGGCAACGCAAGGTGGGATGGAAGCGTCCGCGTACTAACCTTAATTGGGTGGATGACTGTGTTGAACTACCTTTTTTTGAAATGGCTGAAGATGGGCATACCTTTACCCTAAAAAACATGCGTAATTTCACTTGGAGAACTACCAAAGACAAGGATATTGATTGGAGAGATTTCACTGCATCAATTAATGATTTAGTGCATATTTGGTTTATTTTGGACCATTTTCATAGCATAAAGGGAATGGCTCATACGATGATAACCTTTGAATTCAAAGATGGGCGTTTCATTACTGCATCATTTGAAGCAAGGCGGCAAAAGGGAGAGAGGTACCACCCTTGGACGGGATTATGGCGAGAGTTTGAGTTGTATTTGTCGTGGGCTGATGAGAGGGACCTCCTTGGTCTGCGAACCAATGCACGCGGCAATGATGTCTATTTATTTGAAACTGAAGCCTTACCGCATAAACGCGAAGGCATGTTAAGAAAAATGATTGAAAGAACCAATGAATTATACAACCATCCCGAGTTTTACAATACTCTTAGTAAAACCTGCTCGACTTCTATCATCCGTGAAATTAATCGTGTAACTCCTGGACGAGTGCCCTTTTCTTGGCGCGCATTATTACCGGGGCACATTGATCGCCTCGCACTTCGTCGCGGCCTTCTCAAGGATAAGGGTGGGAGGGATGCGACTAAAGCGGCGTCTGCGATAACAAAAAAGGCAGTTGAAGTTGGTTTAGGTGAAAAAGATACTAATCACTTTTCGGTTGGAATAAGGAAAAAAAATGATGATTAGTTCTTGCGATAAATGAGTAATCTACCTTGACTTTTTTCATTATCAAATGTTATTTGAGCAGATTCGGAAGTACAAACATTGTGAATTCCGCGGGTTGAAAAAGACAATACTCTATCCTCAACCTCATACTCAAAGCCCCTTATACAAAGCCCCATGACCTCTCCACCAATTGCAAATACCGACACATGTTCCCCACATTGGAATGGTTTAGACGAGATGGGGGGTATAAGGTATGATACTCCATCCTTGTGAATTAGTGAAACTGGTAAGTCTGGAGGCGCTTCAAACAAAGTTGCGAAAACTCCCAAAACATGGTCTGTTCTCCCTCCATCTACTCCAATGATTACTACCTCTTTGGCTCCATTCAAATGACAATAATTCAATGCCTTCACGAGGTCAGTTTCTTCTTGACTTTTCACTTCAATAATTTGGGCATTTTGGTGAAATTTTTTGTCATCAATACTCAGGCTATCAAAATCGCCAATAATTACGTTTGCATGAAATCCTCTTTTTGCCAATTCTCGTGCTCCACCATCAGCAGCGATTATCCACGAGGCATTTTTTAGTTGGTCGTTTAAATAAGGCGTAGCACCCCATTCTCCATTCGCCGCAATTAGCCAAAACCCCTCTCCCATGATTGTATCGCATGAGGTTTTGAGCAATCAAATAACTGGCTCAAGTGATATTTATTGGTGCTTTTTTATATATTTCCGTGTAAATGTCACGCATTCTTATGCACTTTTTTATGGGTATGCCCGGTCAAGTATTTTGTAGGGGGCGCGTTGTGAGCGTAGGTATGTCGCACCGGACAGGTTGTATTTCCGCCCTACGGGCGGTGCTCCTGTGTGCAATAATTTTCCTTTCACCTTTGGCTCCAATTGCTGACTGGGCTGAGGTTGATTCAGATGCCATTTCCACTCCAATTGAACCCTTGTCCGACTCTCAAAGTGACTTTAGTGTAGGCTTTGTCAATGGCTCAGGTTCCCAGTTTCTCTCTGGTACTCAGGTGATAAATGGCACAACTTATGATATCAATGGGCAAAAAACTCTTGATAATTATATTCTAGAAACAATTCTTGAGGGTGATTATGATTTTTCAGATGTCTCAATGACGCTGGATAGAATGGGGCAAGTACATATTTGCTATCGTGATGCAAGCGCAGGAAAATTATTCACTGCAATTTTCAACGAGAGTGGCCAGGTTGGTAGTTCAAGGGAAATTTCCTATGCATCTTCCTCAGGCATCGATTGTTCTATATCTGTTAATCAAATGAATGAGCAGCATATTGCTTGGGTCGATTTGGCAAATCAAGATTTATACATTTCGCGCCATGCAGATGCCGGATTCATAGATAATGTAGAGGCCTATCATTCTCGAATTGTTATGGATGAAAATCCTGTTGACGGGGTACGCCTTCTTCTTGATGAAGACGATATGGAACAAATATTATGGCGGCATAAATCTACAAATAATCTATGGATGACTAATTTTACTGGCACCTATTGGACTACTTGGAAGGTTCTTGATGCGGCAATCGGCCCTGACTTTTCTGTTGTTCAAGATGACATGGGGGTTATTCGCGTTGCCTATCAGGACCTCGCAACTTCTGAAATCCGTCTTCTTCGAATAACTTCAATGGATGACATTGAGCAATTGGTTTTGGATAAGAGTGGGACAGTGGGTGAGAAAATAGCCATGAAGTTAGACCCACTTGGAAATGAGCAATTATTCTACAGTGTTGATTCAACAAATAATTCGGCCAGATTACTTCGTAATCTTGCCGGACAATCCACAGGGCGCATTGATACAAACCCTGTATGGATCATGCCTACATTGCCGCAAGGCAGTGAATCATTGAAAGTCATTTCAGATGCAGATTTCAACGGTGATGGATTGTCAGATATTGTTTGGGCAGATTCTCAAGTATCAAATGAGACTATGGCTCACAAAGGTTTGGTGCAATATTATTTGGGAGATAGCAGTGGATTGAGTCAAACTCCAAGCGGCATCTACAATGGTCAAATGGCATTGGAATTTTTTGGAAATGATATTGCTGTTTGTGACGTTAATGGTGATGGCTTTGATGATTTGGCAGTAGGTAGGCCTGGTGCTGGAAGCAATAATACCGGTGCAGTAAATGTGTATTATGGTGGCTCCAATGGTCTCTCAACTAACAAAGATTGGGACCTCAGCGGTTTTGGTCTAGAAAATCAAACTGGTTGGGGAGTTGCCTGTGCAGGTGATGTTGATTCTGATCTATTTGAGGACCTCTTAATCGTATCTCGCAACTCATCAAAGGACACATATCTTGGCCGCGTTGACCTCTTTCTTGGCTCTGCAACCGGTTTAGGCAATTCCACCAACTGGACCCGAAATGGTAGTTTGACCGCCGCCTATTTTGGCTCAACTGTATTAGGTGAGGGTGACTTAAACGGCGATGGATATGATGATTTCGCAATTTCTTCAACCGGTAATTTGACTCATTCTTCTACTTTTTCAAAGGTGCAAATTTGGTGGGGAGGACCTTCTGGTCCGGCTGCAGCAGCAGATGAAAATAAGGCCTCCAATAAGCAGGGTAGATTATTTGGCCATAGTATGGCTTGGTCTGATGTTAATGGCGATGGTTTTGATGACCTTGCAATTGGTGAACCCTATAATGAATCAGTTACCTATCAAGCCGGAAAAGTTTGGCTCTATTACGGGACACTAAACGGTTTGACTCCAAGCGAAGCATGGTCCTATGAATCAACGACGCCATCAGGATTAGTCGGATTAGAATTGGCTGGTGCCGGTGATGTAGACGAAAATGGTTATGAGGATTTACTGATTACTTTCGCAGGAATAAATGCCAAGGGCGGAAAATTGTATCTGTTTTCAGGTTCAGCCGCTGGCCTTCCAAGTGAAGGGCAACTAATCGCCAGCGGCGACATGGGGTCGCACAGTGGTTGGAAATTAGCAACTGGAGGCGACTTGGATGGAGATGGCATGTCTGAAATCGTTTATTCAACGCGTGATGTAACCAATTCTACAGTTTGGAATTCAAGCCTTGCCTTCCTAACTGAGCAAGACTGGCAGGCACTTGATTTTACCTTTGGAAACGAATCTAGTGGCTCAATGATACATGGTTTAGGGTTAGGTGTAGGTGTATCTTCGGAGTCCTTGGTTTCAATAAATATTGGTAATAGTGATGGCAGTTATACAACCCTTCTTTCACGTTATGACGATGATGGTTCTCCGATGGGTCGTTGGGTTACAAGTCAATCTTGTTTTACTTCTAGCACACCTCTTGTCTCTGCAATGGTTGTTGATCAAGGTGGTCGTGCATGGTCATTATGTGGTGCGGCTGCTGGCCCGGGGACAGAGTCGCTAGCAATTCACCGCCCAGATTTGTCGTGGGTGCATATGTCCGCGGTCCTCGCCACTTCAGGGTCAATTGGTTTGTACCCCGATTCAAAAATCAATTCAAATGGTCAGTCGCTCATTGCCTTTGCTGACCAAGGCGGGCCTGGGATTTGGCTTGCATCTGAAACAGATACTTCTTGGGATTTGGAATTGATTCGTGGTTCCTTGACAATTAACGCACCTTTGCAACTATCACTTGTCAACGGTACGATGGTTTCTTATCGAGATATCTCTGATTCAAATATTAAAATTGCTACAAAAACCTCATCATGGAATGAAGAAACTATTGGCATGGCATTTTCAGAGAATCATATTTTGGCCGAAGCGACAAGTGGTGATGTTGGAGTATTAGCGGTATGGAACATTAGTAACAATTCCTCTTTTGCTTTAGCAATTCAAAATGGTAGCACTTGGGATTTCAATGAAATCCCAGCAAGTCCTGCTCTAAATGCCTCAATTGACTACAGTAGCGATGGCGAATATTTCCTAGCCGGCTACCGCAACCAAAGTGGCGAGGGTGAATTATGGAGTAGAAATATTTCAGGAGGGAATTGGACTCTAGTCACTTCTTGGAATTCTACTGGAAGTACCGGTGGTGGTTTGACAATAGAGTTTGAGCAATATCAAAATCACACCGCGGTTCTAATCGCAGATAATTCAAATAGTGGCGATTTATTGTATTTGAAACGCCTTGCAAATGAGCAAGCAAATCAAAGCAACATCAGTGCGGCAAATTACTCCATTGTCTTCCATAATTCTTCGATTCCAGTTTCCCATGCACAGGCTTATCCCCGTTTACTTCCATCCTTTTCCGATGATGTATCCACAAATTCCACAGTTGTTTCTTCTAATTCTGCATTGGCATTCATGCGTACTGCTGATGGAGATATTTCTTTAATTTCTGCGACTCCTGAAATGGTGCCTGCAACCCTCGGAATCGGTGCAACTGATGGGCCAATTGCACTGACTGGAGATGGACACTCTGGGTTACGTATTGCTCTATTTGATTCGGTCAATTCTGACTTAGTGATTCATCGCTTAATCGTTGATTCTGATGGCGACTTAGTGCCTAATGATTATGATGAGATGGCAAATACATCTGGTCAATGGGTTGACTCGGATATGGACGGTTTCGGTGATAATCCAGATGGACCTTCATTTGATTCATGCATTGGGACATCAGGTACCAGTCTTTATGGAATAATGGGTTGTCCTGACTATGACAATGATGGTTGGCCAGCAACAATGGATGATTGTACCAGCAATTATGGTATTTCAGTCTATGACCGTAAGGGTTGTGATGACATGGACCGAGATGGATGGTCCGATAATGGTGGCTCTTGGTCTAATGGTGATTATTTTGTCAGCAATTGGAAACAATCACGCGATTCCGATGGCGATACTCGAGGCGATAACCATGGGCCAGATTGTTGTGATACCACCCACCCCTCAACAGGATGGTCTGAGAGTAGTGAACCCGATTTATTCCCCAATAACTTTGACCAATGGAAGGATTCAGATGTTGATGGGTTTGGCGATAATACCTCTGGATACTTAGGTGATGTTTGTCTAGGACAACAAGGATTCTCCTCTGAAGATCGTCTAGGATGCATTGATAGTGATGGGGATGGATATTCTGACCCTTCAGACATCGGCCAAATTACTGAATGGAATGAAACTCATGGTGCCGATAAATGGCCGTCAGACCCCACTCAATGGGCAGATACTGATGGTGATGGCTTTGGCGATAACGGGAGCTTAAATGCAACAAATCCCGATGCATTCCCAGATAATCCAGCCGCCGCAAGTGATCCTGATATGGATGGTTATCCAGATAATTGGACGGCGGAGTATAATGGCACTAATGGTGGAGGGCTGTTCTTGGATGCCTGCCCAGGAGTTTGGGGAGATTCATTCATTGACAAAGTTGGATGCCCTGATAATGATGGTGATGGTTTTTCTAACTCAGGTGATGTATTCCCACAAGAAAATAGTCAATGGGCAGACACCGATGGCGATGGTTTTGGCGATAACCCATTAGGAGTCCTTGGAGACCAATGTATTGAGGTTGCAGGCGTATTCAACGGAACTGTTGGAGTTGGTTGCCCTATAATAAACAATAATGATGATGATTTAGATGGCATTCTCAATGAATATGATGGCTGCCCAGATACACCTTCTGGGGAAACTGCAAATTCTCAAGGTTGTTCTAATAGCCAGTTAGATGATGACCTAGATGATGTAAATAATGCAATTGATCTTTGTCCAAATACGCTGAGTGGGGCAGTTGTTGATGCTGATGGATGTAGCGATATTCAACGCCAAACTGATTCAGATGATGATGGTATTCTCGACCCAGAGGATGATTGCCCAGAAACAATAAATGGCTCAACAATTGATTCTAATGGTTGCGCATCATACCAATTAGATACAGATGGAGATGGGGTAATGGATGATGTTGATCAATGCTCAGATACACCTCTTGGTGCAGCAATTGACCTCACGGGTTGTATTGTAGCCGGATATGATGGAGATAACGATGGAGTTGATGATATTGATGACCCATTCCCAATCGATCCAACTCAATGGGAGGATAGCGATGGTGATGGGTGGGGAGATAATGCCTCAGGACAAAACCCCGACCGATGCCCAAATACAAACGGTAGTAGTTACCAAGACCGCGAAGGTTGCCTCGATACGGATGGTGATGGGTGGTCAGACCCAGATCAACTTGGTTTCGGAACTTGGGGGGTAACTAGTGGAGCAGATGCCTTCGTCACTGATTCAACTCAATGGGTTGATTCTGACCGCGATGGCTATGGCGATAATGCAAGTGGAAACAATCCGGACTTATGTCCAAATACAGATTCAGGACGATTGAGTTTAGTCAATAGCAACGGCTGTGACCCATCTTCAGTCGACACAGATGGCGATGGAGTCAATGATATTTCGGATAACTGCCCCGATGTGTTCGGAAATGATCCCGCAAATACCGGTTGCCCAAAGGAATCAACAGATGGTCCTGATGATTCAGCAGATAAAATTTTAGGCATTGATAAAAATATTCTATTTATGGCTACAGGCGGTGTTGTTGCTTTGGTAGTAATTTTGTTTTTGCTTGCAATAATGCTTGGCGGAAAGGATGATGATTGGGACGATGATGACGATGATGACGATGATGATTGGGACGATGATGACGATGATGTCTTCGCCGCTATTGATTCCCGCAAAAGTAGTCGTTCAAGTAGCAGTCAAGGTCCATCTTCCGGTCCAAGCCGAGGCCCATCTTCCGGTCCAAGCAGCGGTCCATCCGGCCCAAGCAGCGGTCCATCCGGCCCAAGCCGAGGTCCATCAGGGCCAAGTCGTGGAGGGCCAGGAAGCGGCCCCCCTCCATCAAGTAATGGACGTGGGTCCAGTCAACCCCCTACTGGTAGATCACAAAAAGTCAAGAAAACTTCAGTTCCAGATAGCCCTCCAAATGACGACAACTCTGCTGCACCAAAGGTTCGCAAAGCAAGGGCAGTGCAAAGTGCAGACCAACCTCCTTGGATGAAGGATGAAGTCCCAATATTCACCGCCACAGAAGAAAATGACAAAGCTGATGCTGTAAGGTGGGCATGGGAAGAATTACAAGAGAATGGAAATGAAAGAACAATTTTGATGCAATTGCAAGAGACAGGTTGGACTGCTCGCCAATCAAGAGCAATAATTGATGAAGCCAACACCTATTGAATTGAGTTGGATAGAAGGCATTGAATTGAAGAACTAATGTGATACCGGAGCATTTGAGGAGGGAGAGATAATGGTCACAGAAACCGTTGGAGCAAGCCTTCCTGAAGAGATTGAAGTTGATGATACTGCTGCCTATTTCGGCGTAATCAAAAGTAGTGATATTCTGCATGAAATGCGGCAAATGGACCCGCATGCAGCCCTTGCAGCCTTTATTGAATTGACCGCCGATTTGCATCTTAGTGAAGGTGAGTTTGATTTCGAAGCAGCCAGTGAGAGAATGAACTGTGAAGGCGGAGAAATATACTATTTAGTGGTCAGTCATTTTGGATTAACGGCTCTTTCAGACCCACTTCGTCTTTTCCTAGGGCAAGAAGATAGTCAAGGTAATCCCGGTTCACCATGCCCTCTATCTGCCGCAGAACAAGATTCGTTAAACGAATTATGTGATGCGATGACCTTACTCAAGTTATTTTCAATCGCTCAGATGACAGCGGGCCCAGGGATGGTAGTTTCGTATGTAAGAAAAATAGGCTCCCTAATGGCTAATGCAGGTGCCAATGTACCTACATTAATTAATATCAATAGCCAATTACAAGTCGAAATAAGTTCTGCTTCTTCCGGTACAATGCCGCAACCGATTCCAGACCTATCTGCATCAGGCGCTGCAGTCCCTACTTCTGCCGGAGCCCAACCAAGTGTCCCTCTGCCCAATTCCCAACCAACACCTTCTTCTGTTGCCGCTCCCACTCCTGCACCTACAACTTCTTCTAATGTGCAACCGACTCAGCCAGTAGCACCAGAAATTCATAACCCAAGCCCAGCAATGGTTGTTGCGACAGAGCCCCCTACTCAGCAAACTGAGTCAAATACACTTCCCCTCCCCCCTCCTCCCCAAGAATCAGAACCGCAACAAACATCATCTGCTGCTCCTAGTGTTGAACTTCCTATTTCTTCAATATCTTCCGATACTGATGCAATGACCAGTAGGCAAATGAATGCAGCAGCAGCAGATGCATTCGGTAGTGTATTTGGCGGGGAGTTAATGCCAGAGCCTGAACCAGAGCCCGAACCAGAGCCTGAACCAGAGCCCGAACCAGAACCTGAACCAGAGCCTGAACCAGAACCCGAGCCCAAGCCCGCAGTTGAGCCCATTCATTCCCCTGTTGATCTAACCGTTGAGTCTATGCCTGAGCCCATCCATGCAGAACAGGCGGGAAAAATCCAGACGTTCCTTACAGTGGATAAAAATCAAGATGGACACTTAGATGAACCTGAGATTACTGATGTTGTTGGCGATGTTGCAATAGCAAAGGAGATGATTGTTGCGACCGATACTGATGGAGATGGAACTATTTCATTACCTGAGTATTTAGCCCAACCCGAGGACATCATCAAAGAATCATCAATTGATGAAAAACCCGCAGTTTCTACAACACCTTCTGATGTTGCCGAACCAACATCAGCGCCATCTTCCACCCAACCCTCTTTGCCCAAGCCTGTCGCTCCTACTCCTGTGCGAAAACCAATTGGAAACTTAAGCACCTTATCTCAAGGCCAATCGGGAGGAAAAGGAAATCAATATTCTAATGTGCAGCAAGGTGACAGTACTAATTCAACTGTTGAACCAGTAATTCGTAGTGGCATTCATTGTAGAGGGTGCAAAATTGGACTTGACCCATATTGGCGACATTGCCCAATATGTGGTTCTTCACAAGCATGAAATCAACAATTTTGGGAATATGCATGCGCATTTCTTTTTGTAATTACTCTTCGTATTTTGCGAAAAATAGCAAGAATTTGCGTGCTTATACTGTGAGGTTTCCGTCAATCACAATATCATGACCATCGATTCTAATTGTTGGATTTTTTAGGACACCTACTATGTTCGTGCTTTGGCCCACACCTAATGCTCCAATAGTGAAATAACATGTGCCGAGAACTTTCTCATCCTCCAAAATATTGCCGAGTAATCTTGCTGCTCGATTCATACCTATTCCAAATTCAGCAACATTCCAAATAGCCTCGCGGTTCTTTGGTTTTAGTCGGGCAGCCGCTTCCCTAAATGCATGTCTAATTTGTGCTGCCTCCGAGCCACCGGTTACATCAACTACGACGCCATTCTCAATTTCAAGGGTAATTTCTTCATTGACAAGGTCGGCATCCCATGCCCCATCAATAACAATGACTCCCTCCATGTTACCTTCTTTTGGAGGACAAAATATTTTTCCTGCCGGAAGGTTCGTGACCATTCCGGGGCGATTGCAAATCCCACTATCGTCGAGATTCCATTCTCGCCAAAACACATCAAAACTAACATTAGTTCCAGCGGGAGTAGTTACTTGTACTCTTCTTTTACGCCTTAGTATTCCAAAAACTTCTGTAATTTGTGCTTTTATATCGGCAAAATCTGCACGCATACCGCCTTCAGTAAACATTTCAATGGTCATACCTGGCATGGTCGCAATTCTTGCTTTGGAACGCGTTGCATCAAGTCTTGCTTTTGTATGGGTGATGGAGTACTTAGTTGGTGCCAATATTACATCTTGCTGCCGCATCAAACTTGCTACTGGAGGAGGAGGGTCGTCACCATGGTGTTTGCCCTTAGGCATAATAACCATCAAAACCCGTTCGCTAACACTACTTGCTGCTGAATATAGCGCTTCACCAATGTCAGAAGTTGAAGGGTCAGCAATAATCAATACATTTTCATGTCGGTAAATATCCATACATGTATCAACAACCATTTTCGCACTTTCTTTCATAGCGCTTTCTCGTTCTTCAGCGGTCATTTCCGGTTTTGGTTCTTCTTCAGAGATATCGTCACCCTTTTCATTGTAGCCGCTATCTTCCACGCCAACATGATTTTCATCGCCTTGGCTTTCACCGTCGCTTTTGTCCACTATTTCATCGTCATTGAGTTTTTCAATATCCTCGTCATCGGACGATTTGGCGACAGTATCCGGCGACTTTTTCCGGACCATGATGCACCGATACCGTCAACCGCCTTGAAGGGTTCGCCAAATATGGTTCATTTGCCCAAATGGATTTTGGTGATAGAAGAATAGGGGAAACGGATATTTTTATTTTCAATTACTCATTCAATTCGGCAAAAATTTTTGCCGCATTGTCCTTCACTATTGATGAGCATATTCAAGCAATCCTCCCGCTCCCCGTTAGATATGGGCGATGATTGTGCGACTGAGTTTATTGAGCGAGTGAAAGTTTGGCAACGAATTAATTCAATTGCTGGTCACTTGGGTTGGGATCAAGAAACTTTGATGCCGCCAAAAGGTGCAAAAAGCCGTGGTGAAACTCTCGCTTGGCTTGCAAGTGAATCACATCGCCACATTACAGATCCCGCATTAGAGCGCTGCTTATCGGAACTTGAAAGCCGCCTTGATAGCATTTCAAAGAAGAATCCCGATTTGGCTTGCAATGTTAGAAGAATGCGTCGTAGTGTTGACCAAGCGAGTAAATTGCCTGCTGACCTTGTCACCGAATTAACAAGAACTCAATCCGAAGCAATGCAAATCTGGCAGCAGGCTCGGGCAGAATCTGATTTCTCCTTGTTCGCCCCAGTGCTTGGAAAAATTATAGGTTTGACCAAGCAAAAAATGAAGTATTTGGGTGGAGAAAACGCAACATATGATATTTTGCTTGATGAATATGAAATAGGAATGACTATGGCTGATTACGACCCATTATTTGCCGGGCTCCGCCAGCGCCTCGTCCCCCTGTTAGAGAAAATAGTAAATGCCAGTAAGGATAATCCAAGTCCTTCTCTACCCGAAGGAATGAAATTCGCAATTTCTGCACAAGAGTCTTTTTGCACCAACGTAAGCAAACTCACCGGTTTTGATTTTGAAGCTGGTCGAATGGACCCCTCAACCCACCCTTTTTCTGCCGGTTTATGGGCTGGCGATACTCGATTTACTACCCGCTATGACTTGCATGATCCTTTTTCTTGCCTCTATGCAGTATTGCATGAAACCGGCCATGCTTTGTATGAGCAAGGTCTTCCCGAAATACATACTTTGACTCCTCGGGCAAATGCGATTTCTTTGGGGGTGCACGAATCTCAGAGCCGATTATGGGAGAACCAAATTGGCCGAACCGCTTCATTTTGGTCTGTTGTTTTGGATGATTTCCGCAATCATTTCCCCGACTTGCCCTTGGAGTTGACTCCTGCTGATATGAATCGTATTGCAAACCATGTTGAACCTTCGTTTATCCGCGTTGAAGCCGATGAAGTAACATATAATCTCCATGTCATGTTGCGTTATGAAGTCGAAAAGCAAATTTTTGATAATGATTTACCGGTTGAGGAAATACCACGAGTGTGGAATAAATTATTTGCTCAATGGTTCGGCCTTGAAGTTCCTGATGACGCTCACGGTTGTTTACAAGATGTGCATTGGTCGATGGCTGCCTTTGGTTATTTTCCAACCTATACTTTGGGCAATTTATATGCTGCTCAATTGCTCAATAAAATGTCAGATGACCTCGGTTCCATAGATACATTGGTATCTTCAGGAGATTGGTCGGCAATACTCGATTGGTTAAGAA
The DNA here is from genome assembly GCA_018649825.1 of Methanobacteriota archaeon. GTDB lineage: Archaea > Thermoplasmatota > Poseidoniia > Poseidoniales > Poseidoniaceae > PSPT01. Next base: position 13,450 of record JABIHC010000109.1, on the reverse strand, counting down.
ATGAGATTCATCAACACGGAATGATGTATGACCCGAGTGAATTGATTGAACGGGCCACCGGTAAACTCCCTTCGCCCGAAGCCTTCTTGAATTATATTGAGACAAAGTATTCTCAAATTTATGATTTATAATTAATTTGGCATTGAATAATTACGAGTTGTGTTTTGTGGGAACTATTTCCAAGGACTCATTATTATCGCTTCACCGACTTCTCCGCCTTTGACCAATAATCTACCCTTTGGGCCGGTCGCATCAGTTCTCTCAAACACTGGTATGCCGGCGACAATTGTCAATACCGGCCAGCCGGATAGGCTACGTCCTCGGAATGGATTCCAACCAACTCGCGTCCAACTATTTTCGTCTTTTACTTCAATTTGCATAGATAAATCAACAAGAACTACGTCGCCATCCATTCCTTCAGCAATAACTCCTTTACCTTCCATTCCATAACAGGCAGCAACATTTGTTGACATCCAATTAACTACATCCTGTAAGGAGCAATTACCAGAATTAACATGATTCAGCATGACTGCAAGCGATGTTTCTACACCTGGCATTCCAGAAGGAGCCTTTGGAAAGCCCAAGGATTTACTTTCTAAGGTATGTGGTGCATGATCGGTTGCAATGCACTGAATTGTACCATCTCGCAGACCTTGCCATAACAAATCCCTATCATCTGCACTGCGAATTGGGGGGTTCATCTTTAGTCTAACATCTTCAGTATGAACATCTTCTTCAGCAAAGGTAAGATGTTGAGGTAAAGTTTCTGTGGTTATTAGACTTACACGCCCCTCGTCCTCCCCCTCAGTACTTTCAGAATCATCTGCATCACCACTCTTTGGCAAGGCAGTTCTTCCTTTCAACCAAGTGCTCTCCAAGCCTGATGTTAGATGCAAAATGTGCAGTCTATGGCCATATTTTACCGCCATATTTACTGACCTTTGAGTAGCCAGTAATGCGGTTCGGTCATCACGCCATTCAGCATGAGCTTCAATATCTGTGCGAAATTCAAAAAGTGGCCAACGCTCATTTAATCGTTCTTCATCTTCTGCATGAACCGCTATCAATCCAGCAGTATTAGCAAAAATATTAGCGAGAGCCTCATCGGTATCCACAAGTAAATTTCCTGTTGAGGAGCCCATGAATATTTTTATTCCACAAATTCCAGGGATTGCGTGAGGTGCTTCTGGAGTTCCTACTGCTTCTTGTAGGTCGCCGAGGTTCTCCTTTGTGGCTCCAATGAAAAATCCATAATTGGTTACACAGGTGTTTGCTGCGCTATCTAATTTCTTCTGCATGGCGCTGAGAGTAGTTACACTTGGTTTGTTGTTTGGCATATCTAAAAAGCCGGTGATTCCGCCTGCAGCTGCTGCTTTTGAACCAGAGCCAAGGTCCTCTTTTTCGGGATGCCCCGGTTCTCTAAAGTGTACTTGTGGGTCTATGCAGCCAGGAATCAAGTGGAGTCCTTGTGCATTGACAACATATTCTCCCTCTTCTGCAGTTAATTCTTCGCCATATTTGACTTCAGTAATAACTCCATTTTCAATCCGACAATCGCCGATTGCAGTACTGTTGGGGCCGACAATGGTAGCACCAAGGATTAGTATTGAGCCGCGCCGCATTGTACCCCTCATTCCTTTGGCTGAGTCGGACGCCCTTGAACCTTACATTCGGCAGTAAGATAAAACCAACAATGGCTTCCTCTTTTCTCCCACCTACAACTACCCCTTCTATTCAGAACAGACAAAGTATTGTCGGTTTGCCAAAGCCTCAACAAACAATCTTTGATTTGGTCCAAAATACACAAATAGATTCCTTCAAAGAATATACTAGATATCTGAGTTCAACGACGAGCAGATTTCGGCCTAAAGGCATCACAAATTTGTGGATTGCAGTCAATGTACGGTCCGCCAAGAAGGTCAACTCCATAGGGAACTGCCCGCCATAATTCATCTATTGTTTCACGAATCGCCTTTGGCCGGCCTGGCAAATTGAAAATAATACTCTTACCTCTTGTCCCTCCAATTTGGCGAGATAGAATTGCAGTTGGTACAAACTTAAGCGAAATTGCTCGCATTTGCTCGCCAAAGCCCGGTAATATCCGTTCACAAACCGCCTCTGTTGCCTCAGGAGTTACATCGCGAATAGCAGGTCCTGTGCCACCTGTTGTGACAATTACGCAACAACCTACTTCATCAGCCAATTCAATTATTGCTGCTTTGATTGTAGAAATTTCATCGGGCACACATCGGTAATGTGCTTGCCATGGGGAGTTAATTGCTTCAGCAAAAAAACCGAGAATAGCCGGTCCACCTTCATCTTCATACTCACCCTTGCTGGCTCTATCACTTACCGTGATAATTCCAAAGAGTGCGCTATCTCCAATTGATTCAGACACCCCTCCTGTTAATTGCCATTGCCCCAAACTATGTCCCCCTTGTGTAAATAAGAGCCATTATCGCTTTGGTTCCTGAGTGCTACATTTCCTCTAATGTTGTATTACTCGCCACTTCCTTCAACATCGTCATGGAATATTGTAAATAATTCATCCTCAAATAATTCGGCTTGGCGTCTTGCTTTAGTTGAGCGCATGTGAAGAATCGCCATGCCAATGAAAACTGCAATTGCAATAGGAATCAAAATTTCAAGTTTGTATTTGTGCATAACAGTAACAATACCTTCAGCAGTATAGGCCCATGTGATTGAAGCGGCAGATCCTCCGAGTAGGCATGCCCACAATACGCGTAAGAATTTCATTCGCGACAATAGACCCAGCATAGCCCCAACAAGTACACCCGATGCCATGAATGGAATCCATACAAAGCCAATTAGTCCCCAGAACCCCCATCTATTGATGAAGTCACGTTTTTCGTTAGCGGTGTATTCTACCGTGGACAATATGTCGCCAAATAATTTTGTTTGCAACATTCTGCCTGCAAAACCTTCCTGCTTGGCAACAGCCACAATTCTATCCGAATCAACAGATTTCTGTTCAAGTCTTCCAACTTCGGATTTATCTGCAAGAGTTGAAATTTGATTTCTGGCTCTAATGTGTAAATCTCTTTCTCCAATAATATCTTCTAATTGGCGAGTTAGATGGTCATTTATTGCATTTCTAATATCTTCATTAGGCTTTTTGAATCTAAAGAATGGTAATCTTGTAGTTGGCCTATATAGTACGGATACGAAGATCATCTTGTCATCATTGGTAACTGTTGCCATGCGCATTTCGATGTCCTTCCTTCCCTTAAAGAAAACTTCCAGATGCTTCTTGACATCATCTTCTACTCTCGAAAGCACATGTAGGTCGCGGAAGAAGGAAGAATAATCGTTAATCACATGTCCAACGCCGACCCCAGTTTCATTTGTTTCACGGTTTGACATATCCTCTACACCCATTCCGATGCCGGTTTCAAAGTCAATTGCTGCAGTTTCCCCTACGGTTTTTACCGTAAGTTGTATTGGCTTGAATACCCTAAATATTGCCAATTCACTGAGTAGAGTCCTTAGAATTTCATGACGGATTTCACTTCCTGCAATTAGGGTTGATTCGGTATTTTCATACGGTATTAAAATATCAATCGATAAATCGCGTTCTATATACCTATAGTCTGACCACCTTACTTTTATTCCAAGCGCTTCGGTTGAATCTTGAATTGAATTGCGTACTACTCGTTTAATATGGTCGTGACTAAGCATGTCGTCGGCATCTTGGTGATACACTTTGTACATAACCGGATAAAGTAAAAACAAAGAAAATACAGATAGAGAAAGGGATACGAAAGCCATCCACCATGCTGGAACTCCGGCAGCGCCCCCTGTGAGCATTGCAGTTTCTCGTCCACCACCTAATTCGGCTAGCATTAGACCAATGCCCCAATTTCCAAGGTCTTGGTTTGACCAGCAAGGGCGTGGACCACTATCGGTCATCTTCGCTTCTTTTTTTATTTCTGAATCAACCCAGGGTAAGAAACTCCAACTATTTTCCTCTACAACAATTTCAAAATCAAGGAAATCAGAAATCGATTCAACAAGAGTGGTATTGCTGAGATTTTGGTCAGATGGAATGTTTTCATAAACATCTATTCGTACATATACTTTGTATATATCTGATGCATTGTCGCCAAAGTCAAAGAAAGTTTGGTCAGCAAAAGTTTCTCCAGTATTTAGAAATAATTCAGTTTCACCATCAACCAAAGTCCAGTTAATTATCGGGTCCCCATTTGGCAAATTCTGCCCTCTCATTCGTATTGCCAATGCGTTATTATCCAAATATATGTGAATCCATGGTGAATCGGCTTTGTCTTCACAAACTTCTTCAGCAATATCCAAAGGAGTTTCTGACATTTTCTGATCAACCCAAGTCGATTCGGAAATGTTATCGCCTATTACTCCAGTTGATAATGAAAAGACGGTGAGGAAATATAAGATACCATAGCCAATTCCAGAAAGCAGAACCCAGTCTTCAATTCCCGAGGGGAATCTACGTCCACTATCACTGGTTCGCCGGCGGCGAATAGCACCCAATTCCTTGTCAATACGTGTTCGCTTTTCCTCAATTGCATTTTTCTCGGAGTTGCCCTTTTCTTCAGTAAAGTCGTCTTCGTCGGGCGCTTTGCCGGAGTTGATTTCTAAGTCTTCATCTCCGCCCATGTTCCACCTATAGTGGATATATTCTTGAGGCTTCGCCCTGCATAAATGTTTAGGATATCAAGAAAATGATGAATCCAAGCAATCAAAAGTGCAATAATTATTTTTTCAACATTGTTTATTCAAATATTATTCAGTCTCTTTGAGAGGGTTATTGAGTGGTATTGGGAATTAATTTTTTCATGATGCTGTAAGGCGTTGTCTTTATTTGACAATGAGTATTGCATAAGATTGGGTTGGATGAATGAGAAGTGGATATTCCAAATCTCAGGCTTTTTTTTTGGCTTTATTCTTGCTTCTTCCAAGCACCATCACTTTAGCCGATAATGGAACTCGAACTACTAGTAATCTTTGTAGGAATTGCCATGGGGGTAATTACGGCGATTATGTGACATTATCACAATTCTCTGTTCCTTCTGAAGTCAGTGAAGGGAGTGTGTTCATTGTAAGCGTGAAGATGACCTTGAGTGGGAATCTGGGTCAATCTCAATCGCACTATTGGGAGGTTGATACCGATGTGACATTATCTTCTGCACAAAACCGCTTTTCTTTTTCTCCTGCAACATATTCCCATGTGAACTTGGTGCCGGGTGACACAATAGACATTTTTTGGGAACTAACCGCAGACAATGGAGTTGGACTTGATACCTTGCAAGTTGACCTCTTTGCTCAAGCTCAGCATTTTGGAAGAACAGGTACCGACCAACTCAATAGTGGAATTGAAGTGACTTCACCTAATACCCCTCCAGTGTTGTCCGCAAATTCCTTTTCCCCCATTGAGGGAAATATGAATCAATTTTTCCATTTTGAGGTTCTTTGGACTGATTTAGATGAAGATATGCCTGCAGATATTAAGGTCTTTGTAGACGGAAGTCCACACTCCATGTCACCGATAGACCAATATTCTGAAACCCCATCTACTGGTATGCGCTTTGCAAGTTCAAATATGAATTTAGGTGTAGGCTTTCACACATATTATTTTCAAGCATCTGATGGTATTTCCACTGCGCGATTACCTGCTTCTAATGAACAGATTTCCACCCCACAGGGTGAACTTACAGGAGAATATCTCGGGCCCTTTGTAGGAGGTGGGCCTATCCTTTCAGGAGGTGCGTTGAATCCTTTGGTAGGAGATGCACAGACCATTTTTACTTATTCTATCGTTCTTGAGCCTGGTGATGATTTTGCTGGCACAAATGTTACCTTTTGGCTCAATGGAATTGCTTCTCAACTATCTCCTGTCATTACCAATGTTGGAGGCACGGGGAGTTACTATAATTTTTCCACTCAATTGAGTTCGGGAGTAAACCATATTCATTACTTTACAGCAGAAAATCGCTTCGGTAATACTCGTTTTCCACTTGGAAGTGAAACTCTATCTGGCCCAATAATTGTCGGCGATGTTCTCTCAAGTGCTTCAATAATTCCAACACAAGCCGACGACCGAACTCCTTTCACCTTTTCAATAAATTATTCTAATCCTGCTTCCCTTCCCCCAACTGCTATGGATGTCTATATTGATAATATTTCATATCCACTAAATGTTTCTTCCTCTTTGCCGGATTGGTCAATGGATAATAGATTTTCAACTGAATTATTATTATCTGCGGGAACCCATTCCTATTACTTCTTTGCTGAGGAGGGTGAGAGGGCACACCGAATCCCTGAAAGTGGTGTATTGCAAGTATCTGTAACGAGGTTTGATAGTGATCCATGGTTATCAAATGGTAGTGCGATTATCAACGATGAAGAGATATTCAATTCAACTTCAATTACTTATGCAACAAATCTGGAAAATATCTCAAAACCATTACTAATGCTGGGTGAAAGTGTTGAAGTAAGGGTTACTTTTTACGATGCTGAAAATGACGAGTCAGCGCAAAACTCGATAATTGCTTGGGTAAATGGCGTGCCAAGAAACATGGTGCGTTTGGATACAAATTCACCTTCAGATGGTCAGGTGTGGTCATATCTCATAGAAGATTTAGGAGTCGGAAATAACCATTCTGTATATTTCACCGCTACCTCAAGTTACGCGGCAAGCGGGGTAGGTACAGGGGTCTCAGCAGTATGGCCAATTGAAATTGGTAGTATTCTTCCCTTGCCGGATATACGGGCACCAAATATTCCTCCTCAAATACGTCCACCTTCGAATGGGGGGTTAACTCTTGAGCCCTTTTCGGGCAGCATTAGTGACAATTATACATTTATGATTGAGGTAGTAGATTTGGATTGGACTCCTGAAACTCCTCTTTCAGTTTGGCTGCAATTTGATGGAATTATCTATCAATTAACACCATTAAATGAAACCGACTACCAAAATGGTAGTATTTACACCATTACTTTGAATGCGATAGTGGGTTCTCATCAATTCAGTTTTGGAGTTAGTGATGCGGAGGATGAGTCGGTATATCCTGCAAATGAAAATTTGAAAGGACCAATCGTTCAAGCGAATTTAATCCCAGCGAGTGAAATAGGGAATCAAGTGGATTTCATTTCATGGGCATGGTGGCTGGTTTCAGCAAATGTAATATTGATAATTGGAGGTTTAAGTTGGGGGCTTCAAATATTTGTTGATGCTCGAGAGTCAGTACATCAAAAGACCCTCCGTACTAAGCGTCAATCTATAGAGAAGAGTAGCCCCGGTGAAAAGATTGCAAATGAAAGCCAGGCAAATACCCCTCAACAAATATATGCCAATCAACAACCAAAATATCATCAACTTTGGCAGTCAGATACACTTGAGCAGAGTAATTATTCTTGGTCAATCGAATCTAGTGTTGACACTGATGAATTATTGGCCGAACTTGGGTTCATGGACCAAACCGACGACCCACTACCTACTTCGCAAGCGCCCGAGCCAGTTGTAGAGCAAATACCAATCCCTGTCATTGAAACTCCAACTCCCTCTGATGATCCACCGGCTAGCCCCCCCTCTCCCCTCTCCCCTTCACCTCAAAGCCATTCTTCAACATCTACAGGCAATGAACAAAAGCAAGATGAAATCAATGAGATCTTAGATGATATTTTAGGAGAAAGGTTCTAGTCTTAGTTAGAATTTGTATGAGGTGGTGATGAATTTTATGTACCTTGATTCAAATACTTATTTTATTGGCCGTTGGGCCGGTATCGTGGTCTTTTTCCTCCTTCTAGTTGATTTTTGCATCATGGAATTGTTTCGGCTGCGTGGGGGAATAATGAAACAATGGCTCGCATCGCGAATATATACGAATAAAATACATGGTATTTTTTCTGTTACAATTCTATTAGGTGCTATTTTACACGCAATTCTCCTTGTGTTTGGGCATTGGAGCAATCAGGTCTCATCTTTTCCTTTTTGGATGACAGAGGGTGAAGAACTTCGTTTAATGTTTAACTTAGGGGCGATAGCCGCATGCATCATGATTTTGTTATCAATTCACGGATATTATCACAAATGGTTTTGGAAGAAATGGAGCCATCAGGCATGGAAGAGAACGCATTTTTGGTTGAGCATCTTACTCATTCTAATTGTGCTGGTTCATGCAGTAACAATCGGCAAAGAAATGGAATTTATTGGTTTTTCAATTCGCGGTTAATGCTCAATTTAATGAAGCCGGACTCATTGGTTTCAAGGCGATGAATACTACAATTATTGCATCGTCTTGTATCATCGCCACACAAGTGTAGTATCCAAATGAGCTGGCAGAATAGGTCGTGGCTCCGGCAACCCCAAGGCGCCTACCAGCCAACGGTTCCAAAATAAAAAACAAAACCGCCAAAGTCAAAAAGACAAAAAAGTAAACCATAATTCCCGGACGATTATTGAATCACCAAATAGAATTGCTGGTGTCATCAGATAATTAATTACCGGGGGGTCATTGTGACCACATCTGTGTCGGAATACAGTAATCCCCCATTCAATATCGTATCAGCACGATCACGAAAGATATCGTTATCAGATACACTTTCTCACCGGGGCGTTCTTGTATTTCTTAACCAATAAGAATAGGTACGGCTGCAGCAAAGGTAATGATGAAAAGGATGAATAGTACCTTCTTATTTCTTGCATTTTCGTGGAGGTCTAGGTGAATCTATTCGCCCGTTAATGGCATCCATCCGTTTACGAATATCCCCCATTAGTATTGCCGGTTAACTTTCTATTTATCAGCAATCTCTATTGAAGATGCGCGGTCCCGCCGTTTTATGGGAATGGAAAACGGTGACGAAGCCAAGGATGTCAGCATCATAATCCCAGTCCTTAATGAGGAGGAAAATCTACATCCTTTAATTGATGAAATTACTGAAACTATGAAGGATAAAGAATACGAAATTATCTTTGTTGATGACGGTAGCACTGATGACACTGTGAAGATTCTAAAGGATATACGTTCAAACAATTCTCATGTCAGGATTCATAAATTGAAAAGAAACTACGGTAAAGCAATAGCAATGGCAGTAGGTTTTGACATTGCGCGTGGCAAAACTAGTATTACAATGGACGGAGATCTACAGGACGATCCGGCTGAAATCCCACGTTTTCTTGCCAGTATTGCTGAAGGTAATGATATCGTATGTGGCTGGCGCGCCAAACGAAATGATAACATCTTCAAACGCTGGCCATCAAAAATCTACAACAAGATGTCGCGAAAGATTGCTGGTGTAAAAATTCACGATATGAATTGTGGCTTTAAGGCATATAATACTGAATTAGCATGTAGCCTGAACTTGTATGGTGACATGCACCGATATACTCCGGTACTTGGACATATGAATGGTGCTAAAGTTTCTGAAATAGTCGTAAACCATAGAAGGAGAATTCATGGGAAATCAAAGTATGGTGCAAAAAGAATCATGCGAGGGTTGATTGACCTAATAACAGTGGGGTTTTTGTTTTCATTTTTAGAACGCCCCCTGCATTTTTTTGGTCGCATTGGTACATTGATTTCATTAATTGGTTTTGCAATCTGTAGTTATTTAGTTTCATTGAAGTATATTTACGGAGAAGGCATTGGGGACCGTCCAATGTTAATGTTAGGTGTATTATTGATTACCACTGGAATACAGTTGTTCATGTTAGGGTTACTAGGTGAAACTATTGTTTATCGCTCATCGGAGAACCGACAATTGCGATTTTATGGTAAGGAATTGTAATCTATTCTTCCTCATCAAGTGTTATTCCTTTTAGGAGAATTCCACCGATGAAGAATGCTATTATCTCACCAATAATGTTGAATGTTCTAGAAGTTATTGCAAGTATTGCACCAGCCCCGCCGCTTGCGAGTATAGTCAACAGGTAAGTCAGCGAACCTTCTCTTACCCCCATGCCAGCAGGGAGGAAGAAAGCATAGAAGCCAGCAACCCATGAAAGGGCAAAGACTCCGATTAATATCTCAATAGAAACATCAATTCCAATTCCTGTGAGAATCATCTTATGAGCAATACCCCAAAGTACCCACCCCCCAATCATTAACAATAGAGCAAATAAATAGATTGTTTTTGTCATTGCTATTGGTGCATCCCATTCGCCCTTGCCAAGAATTGCAATAGGCTTACGCAGTATTCTTTGAGTGGCCTCAAGGCTGAATAGAGGGGCTAATGAAATCAGTGCAGAAACTCCGAGAATTGCCTTCCAGAAAAATTCAATTTCACTACTTAACAGTAGGAGAGAGCCGGCTATGAGGGCAGAAGAAGTTGACAGCACTAATTCCCATGCAAAACTTTCCAAAACTACCTTTGAGCCCCATTTACGTGCTATCCACGATCTACTTGCAATGAGGGCCACCTTGCCTGGGACATACTTGGCAACATTTGTAGTCCACCATATTGAATAAGCATCGCGTAGAGGAATAATTGCTCCACATCCCCGCATTGACACCATCCAAACAAATGGCCATAACATCATCATGGCAACTATTAGGGCACCTCCTAACCAAAATTCATAACTAGCCGATGTAATGACATCAGTAAAAACAACCTGATTGCTATTCAGTTCCAGAAATACGAACCAAAATGAAGCGACAATAACCAAAGCAATGGCTATGCGAATTGGCCATGATGAGCTTATTTTAGCAGTTTCATTTGATTCCATCTATGTTCACATACCATTCTCTAATTGAATCTACCATAGCATCCCCTCTATAATAAGATTGAATCAATTGATTTGCACCGGTAACTAAACTCTCTCTCAATTCAATGTCTTGTTGCAGTCTTTTTAGAGCCGCACAAAGTGAAGATACATCATTTTGGCGAACAAGTAACCCCGTCTTTTCATGGTGAATGATTTCAGGAATGCCGCCACAATCAGTACCAATCACAGGTATCCCTGCACTCATTGCCTCAAGAAGTACCACTCCAAGGCCTTCTTGTTCACCACTTGCCGTAGTGATTGAAGGCAACACAAGTGCTCTAGAATTATGATACATCTCTATGACTTCACTGCGTTCCAAAGAGCCATGAAATCTCACTTTATCGCCAAGTTTCAATTCATCAACCAATAATTCCAAATCCTCTCGTTCTCGGCCATCGCCGACTATATCAAGTGGCCAATTAATTCCATTTGATGCACATAATTCAGAAAATGAACGTATTAGTACATTGACTCCTTTGACTTCAAGTAGCCTACCAACAAATAGAAAACCACCGGTTTTCTCTTTACTATTTATTTCTACAAATTCATCCAATCCAAATACCATTGGTAAAATAAGATCCGTGCTATTTGGCTTACGGGAACAAGTGTCAGCAATGATTTTTTGCAATGCCGTTGACACAAAATGAGATTTCTCACTTCGCCGCAATACTCTTTTTGCCATCCCTCTTGCCATTTTCCGTTTCTTGACTAGGAAAACATCAGTACCATGCATAGACAAGTAGAAGCCCTTACTTTTTGCTAACGCTTTTCCAGTCACATATCCACCTGGAAACAACCAATGAGCATGAACAATATCGGGAGATATTTCTTTGATGAGTGATTTTGTTGCTTTCCGCCAACGACGCAAAAACTTCATGAAAAACAGAGCCCTAAGGGGTGAACCGAACACTTGTTTATGCATATCTCCGCGATAAGCAAGCGTTTCCTTTTCATCTGAAGCGTAACGAAACCTTCGAATTTCAACCCCATCAATAATTTCATTTTCAGATAAATTTTGATCATGTGGACAATGCACCACGACGCGAGCAAAGGTAGCGCATGCTTTAGCAAAATCATGCATGAATGGCGCCACATGGTCAGTAGAATGACGTGGGTAAACGTGAGTATTGAGCAATATTGTTGGTCTGGAATCATCACTCATTTCCACTCACCCACCCAACAATTGCTTTGTTGCTCGCTACTTCATTCCTTCTATTATACACTGCCTATTGAGTTAAAGAATTGTAGTTCAAAGTGTAGCGCTTGCTCAGGCTTTACATAGTTGATTGTGGGTATAGATGTACGCGATTCTTGATTGCAACATGGTCTTAATTATGCTAGTAATTGATTGAATTTACATCCATATTATTGGCTTGTAAAAAATGTAATGTTGAATAACTAAAGACGCCTGCAGAAATCATGGCAAGCATTCTAATCATCGCCGCATCTGATGGCAATAACTTGAAATTGGCAGAGATAATCAAAGAAAAGGGCGAAGAAATGGGTAACCAAATGTCTATCCTTGACCTCTGTGCAGTCGACTTTCCATTGTTTACAAATGCCCGAGCAAAGGCTACTGAAACGCTAGAGGGATTGAGTGAGGTTATGGCACAAATGGCTGCCGTGGATTCATGGTTTGTCGTTGCTCCTGAGTATAATGGTTCTTTTCCTTCCATCCTAAACAATACTATTGCATGGCTTTCACGTGAGGGAGATGACTTCCGCGATTTATTCAACTCTCGCAAGGTTGGGCTAGGCACCCATAGTGGCAGTGACGGCATCTATGTTATTGTCGCAATGCGACAACTATTTTCCTACCTTGGTTGCAATGTTTTGGGCCGGACACTGCGAACAAGTTATTCAAAACCAGCAAATCCCGACACCATTGTTGCTATGCTGGGTGAATTAGAAAAATAGAATATTTTCTTTGTTGCCGAACTACCTAAATTCAGATTACACCCGAACATATTCGGGGCTATTGATAACCATCTGCCTTTGTTCAGCAGTAATAGTGAGGAATGATATATGCTATCTGGAAGAAGAATTTTAGTTGTTGGAATGATGTTGACAATGCTACTTGCAGGTATGTCTGCAGTGCAGGCAAGGCCGGAAGGAATTTCAGGTGTATCCGGTGGGTGCAACTGCCATAGTGCATCAGCAGATGCTTCTGTTAGTGTTGAACTAAGTGGCGTCCCAAGTGAATATGTAGCCGGTCAAGAATACAACCTCACAGTCACAATCACTGGTGGCCCAACTGCTGCCGCATCAGGTAATGCCCAAGGTGGATTCAACCTCGTAGCAAGTGCAGGTACTCTTTCTTCTGCTGGCACAGACACCCAAATTATGAGTGGAGAAGCAACTCATACTGGAGATGGCAATGAGCAACGTTCATGGACGGTTACTTGGACTGCTCCAGCAAGCAGTGATGTTACATTTACCGCAATGGGTAATAGCGTAGATGGAGATGGTTCAGCAGGTTCAACAGATCTTTGGAACCAAGATGATGCTACATCGGCTGATCCTAATCCGAAGATGGCCGCTGAAGAAACTCCTGGTTTCTCAGCCGTTCTTGGTTTTGCTGCTTTTATTGGCGCAGGTATCGCCCTCCGCCGCCGCCAGTAAATTGAATAAGATTTTCCCGCGCAAAGGTCTCTTTGATCACTCATTATTGACCCATTGGCCACTGGTTGG
>JABIHC010000004.1 GCA_018649825.1 Methanobacteriota archaeon | reverse complement strand
ATCTAAATCTTCTGCAGCATCTAAGCATCCATCTCCATCATGGTCTGATTGAGAGTTGGAAAACCAGCCAGTTTGACCAATTGGGCAATCATCATCACCATTCATCAATCCATCTCCGTCTGTATCATCTTCACAGGCATCACCTTCGCCATCTAGGTCAAGGTCGCTTTGATCCGGATTTGATGTTTGAAGGCAATTGTCTTCACCATCTGTTATTCCGTCTCCATCAACATCTTGTGCGTAGCCCCAAATTGCAAAATCAGTATCGCCTTGACTTGTATTTTCGGCACCCGAGAAACTTGCGGTTCCACTAAAACTGTTTGCTGAAATAGGGGCATTATCCCTTAGGTCAACTGAAACTCCAAAATCATCATTAGGACCCCCTCCGGAAAGAGCCCATTGCCATGAGCCATTTTCTCCTCGCTGAGCAAGAAGCGTATCGCTACCCCCCGCTGAAGTGAGGGGAAATTGAGAAAGATTGAATGCATTTCCCATGCGCCCTACAACTATTGTTTCATCATTTGAAGTCATTTTTACTCCATTGAATTCTTCCCAACCTACTCCACCTACTGCTTCTGCTCCAACCCAATTACCATTATAATCTATGGTTGCAATAAATGCATCAATCCATCCTGAAGGGGTGATATTCGTTTCATTTCCAAAATTGGCAGAATTATCTATTGAGCCAACAATCGTCAGAGCTCCTGTTGAATTTGTGTCACAATCTTTAGCAAAATCATCTCCCAAACCTCCAGCTGACCTCACCCAAGACGAGGAACCGTTGTTTAGCATTAATGCAACAAAAACATCCGCCATCCCTACAGATTCTACCATATCAGGGTCAAATAATAATTCAGTCATATATGTACCAATCAAATACATATTTCCGCCTGGCGCCTCACAAATAGCTCCGAATGGTTCAATGCCACCAGAACTCATTATCTGTTTTACTAAATCCCATGTTCCATTTTCATCCATTCGCAAATAAGCCATTGAAGTCTCCTCTTCTCCGGCGACGAGATCATTTCCACCAACGGACATCATCCCCCTATGTAGGGCACTAATGTAGATATCTCCAAATGTATCAACTGCGATATCAATTATTGTCTCATCAAAATCACTTCCGAATGTTTCTACCCATTGCCAACTACCATTTTGGTCTAGCTTTGCAATAAATGCATTGCCTTCGTTTTCATCTGCTCCCTTGCTAGTTGCAGTTAAACCACTTATTTCTAGTTGACAAGCATTACCAACAGAACCCATGCAAAAAAGACCAGAGACTACTATTTCACCTTCGGGGGTAATATCAATCGCATTTATTGAATCCTCTCCCCCAGAACTTCCACCGCCAACAATCCAGTCCCAAGTATTATTTGTAGATATTTTACCTACAAAAAAATCTACATCATTTGCCATTCCGGTTGCTTGTAATCCACCCTCATCTCCATAACTAATTGCTGATGTAAATTTACCTGCAACATATGTCTCCCCATTGCCAGATACTACGAGGTCAAGTATTTCGTCATAATCAAATCCTCCGGCGGATAAAGACCACGATAGAGAAGAACGGGCTGATGAATATATTTCATCAATATTTTGCTCTCCAAACTGTGCATCATTATTTTCGGAAAATAGTGGTAATCCGAGTAAAGAAACACTGCTAATTAATAGTGCAATCCAAATAGAAATCCCTGCTGTCCATTTCTGCATGGAGTGGTCCACGCGCTCATTACCTTTGAATGAACTGAACTATTGTGTTATTTTGAACTATATTATTCAAAGAATAAACTTGGGCGAAGAGGCATTGCTGCATCCGCTCGCCCCCCAATATCCTCTCCTTCTCCCGCCTGCCAAACTTCAATTTCAATTAGTCCAAGTTCTTTACAAATAAATTGAGTCGTTGATGAGATAATTTCTGCCTCATCTATTGCATCAAATATCAACCCTTTTTCATGGTCAGACCATTTGAATAATTGTGGAAGTAATTTTTTGTTCCAAAACCCAAGGACTTCTCCTCGTTTTTCACCTTGTGCGAGTGGCATTTGTTGAATAATTGATTGAAAATTTTTCACATTGCCTCCTTCCTGCATGAATTGTAATGCACTCAATGAAAGAGTATTTTTCCATTCAAATGCGGTCTGAATAACTGCTTTTGTAGGAGGAGAACCTATGTGTCGTTCTGCCAATTTTATTGTAGAACGTGCATTTTCTAGGAAATTTCTCAAATACCTTTCCTTCGAAATAATTCGACTTGAATCGGTGGTTTCGCCTTCTGTTTTTGAGAAAATACGAAGGGCATTCAAACCCTGTCCGCCGATTAAGTGCCACCATTCTTCAGCTAAATGCGGAGTTACTGCCTGCAGCATCAGACACCATTCACCCAACACATTAAGGCCAATTGTTGAGTTTTCACCCCCCCGCCTTACATACCAATTTATGTCTTTTACTAATTCATAATGAGATATTTCAACCGCTTTTCGCAGGTCTGCAGCATTTATTGCCTCCATCCATTCTATTTTGCGTTGCTCAGTTATTGCTATCAGCCAATTGTCTACTGGCCCTTCATTCCCGCTCCACTCAATAATTGCATTTGGAATACTATAAAGGAGATTTATTTGTCGCCAAGCCGCTTCTACTCCTTCATTTGACCAATCCATACCTGCTTCCGGTTGGGCGGCAAATAGAATAAACAGCCTTACTGTATCTGCTCCGTATTTTTCAATCAGATTTCCAGGGCTAACTGTATTTCCAAGAGATTTTGACATTTTGGCGGTTCTCATTCCAAGAAGGTCACCGCATTGAGGGCACTCTTTATTCTCATTATCTACATGAAGGGTGATTTTGCATTTCTTGCAATAAGGTGCGGGTTTGTTAACCATCCCTTGGCACAATAATTCTTGAAACGGTTCATCAGACGAGTGGAATCCGAGATCGCGCAGTGCTTTTGTCCAAAAGCGAGAATAAATTAGATGCATTTGTGCATGCTCAATCCCCCCGCAATAAAAGTCAACGTTCATCCAATAATCTGCTTCCTCTTTTGAAAAGCATAGATCATGATTCATCGCATCCGTATAGCGCAAGAAATACCATGACGAGTCAACAAAAGTATCCATAGTATCGGTTTCTCGCCTTGCATCAATTCCACATGCTGGGCATTTTACATTGCAAAATGAATCTGAAGTTTCAAGGGGGTTTCCTTGACCTGTAAATTGAACGTCATCTGGTAATTCAACAGGTAATTGATCATATGGAACTGGCACGGCTCCACATTTCTCACAATGGATAATAGGGATGGGGGTGCCCCAATATCTTTGACGAGAAATAAGCCAATCGCGTATTTTCCATTGAATTGTACCTTTTCCTTTACCGAGTTGTTGCAAAATAGAAATAACACCTTTTTTTGCCTCCTCTGCGAATAATCCATTCAATTCGGAGTAGTTGGCAGGGACATTCGCCATATATCCGTAACTTTCAATTGGCTTTTTCATTTCCTCATCAACATCATCATTTTCTTTTTCAACAAGCGCTTGAATAATTGGAATTGAATATTTTTTTGCAAATGCAAAATCGCGTTTATCATGAGCGGGCACTGCCATTACGGCTCCAGTTCCATAAGTTGATAGCACGAAATTGCCTACCCAAATTGGGATTTTATTACCTGTAAGTGGGTGGATGGCAAATCTACCCGTTGACACGCCTTTCTTTTCCTTTAGCATACCACGGTCAAATTCACTTAATGTAGCAACTTCATTGCATAATTCTCGCCAGCCCTGTTCATATTCGGTGGCCTCAACTAACCTTTTTGCGAGAGGGTGTTCGGGAGCAAGGGTAACAAAAGTGACTCCGAATATTGTATCGGGACGAGTTGTAAATGCCTCGAGTTCCCAGCCTTCATCTCCTGCAATTTGGAATGAAATATCTGCTCCTTCAGAACGTCCCAACCAATCCCTCTGCAATGACTTCACATGTTCTGGGAAATCAATATCCTCGAGGCTATCTAATAATTGCTGTGAATAATTGGTGATTTTGAGAAACCATTGACTCATGTCTTTTTGAGAAACTTCATTTGCACATCGCCAGCATCTACCATTTTTTACTTGCTCATTTGCAAGTACTGTGGCACATTCTACACACCAGTTTACGGGAGCAAATTTCCTATATGCTAAGTCATTTTCAAGAAACTTGAGGAAAAAATATTGGTTCCAACGATAGTAATGAGGGTCATGACTCATTACTTTCCGTCGCCAATCATATGAAAATCCCATCCTTTTAAATTGAGCAGTAATTGAATCCATGTTTCTATCTGTAATTTCGCGCGGATGGCCTCCTTCAGCAATTGCAGCATTTTCGGCTGGCATGCCAAATGAATCAAAGCCCATTGGATAAAGAACATTGAATCCCATTGCACGCTTTGACCTCGCAATGGCATCTCCAATTGAGTAATTTCTTACATGCCCCATATGCATGTTTCCACTTGGATAAGGGTACATTTCGAGGGTGAAAAACTTCTCTTTCGTATGGTCAACATCACTTTCAAAAGCCTTGGCATCATTCCAAGCTTCTTGCCAAAAGGGTTCACGTTTTTTTGGGTTCCATTCCATTAACTCACCCTCAAGGCATTCTTTGCGACAATAGGCTGTGGTTTCAAGCATACGGTCAAGTAGACTACAAATAAAGATTAAGGGCGGACATTATTGAGCAAGAATACCGCTTCTTTTGTCAAGTGGTAACGATGTTTTAGCCCTCCTCGTGTTTTCTCCACAAGACCGTATTTCTGTAAGGTTCTCAAGTGATGACTAATCAATTGCTGACTCTTTTCTAACCTATCGGCAAGATCTGATTGAGTTGGATACGTCCCCATTTCTCCATCGTGGTCAAGAAGTCTTAGAATTTTCCCTTGTAATGAATTTGGATCAGGGGTAAGTGCGGGAATGGGTAATTCATCTTCTGGTGTGTTAAAGGAAATTGTTGCAGGATAATACCTTACAAGTCTGCCATCTTTCCTTCTCCAAAGATTATCTTCCTCTTCTAGCACTTTCAGATGATGAGTGATTTGCCCATTACTCATGCTCAATGCCCCCATTAACGCTCTAAAATGACACCCTGGATTTGCAGTTAAGTATCCCATCAATCGTCCGCGCTGATATCGCCCGTCTGTTGTTTCATGCGTGCGTCCAATTAAGCCAATGATGGTCAAACCAAACTGGCTAGCGGGTATCCTCCATGCCTCATTACTTACAATAGTGACTAATAATAGGCTAAGAACCGAGACAGAGGTAATAGCAGATATTGCTACAGGAGCGTATTCTTCAATTACTGATGGAGCGTCACTAACCTCTGCATTATTATCTATTTCTTGATTATTCTCGACGGGGGGTTTTGTTTCATCATAAATAGTAATAACAGAAATTGAATTTTCCCAAGTTGAACATTCACTCCAAACATTCGCATTTGACAAGACTCCATAAGTTCCAGACAAATGGGGTTCGGGTTGCCAATTTGATAATGCTGACGTATCGGTCAAGAGTAATTGCTGAGAATTTGTATTTAGAATCCAACAACCGCCACTTTCGGTAGTAATGTATGACCATGAACCACTCACTATTTGGCTATTTGAAGGGATACCTTCACTCCCAATATCATCGCTAGATGTTTGAAAATCATCTTCCTCAATAGAATTATTATTCCAATCAACAATTATTTTTTCTTCTGCATATGGCCAAGAATTTAATGTTAATGTGATTTCATACTCTCCTGGTTCAAGAACAGTATTTTCACCCTCGGTCATTGAAATATTAATTTGCCCTATTTCAAATAAATTTTCAGAACTAATAACATATTGTAATTGAGATTGGTCCGCACCGCATAATTCAAAATACTCGCCAAAGTGCTGCTCTCCATCAATACTGCTTAATGAGACAATTACTTTACATGGTCCATTGAAATACAACCCTATTCCATCAACTTCACTCAATAAGGAAACACCTACTGAATAGCCATTATTACTCTCTTGTACTTCAGTGGAAATATTAATCGGCGTATCACCTTCCTCTGCATTACAAATCTGACCTGAGCCATCATCGACATGATGGAATAATGCTGAAGCATGAACTCTTAATTCATCCGATTCAACCACAACTAAATAATCACCAGTAAGTATGTTACACCCCTGTCTATCTGTCATTCCCCAATCTGCATGGGTAAATGTAAGCATTTCATTTTCTTCAAGTATATGGTCAACATTTAGTGCTCGACACTCGCGATTATCTCTTGAGTCATATACAATATTCCCCCTCTGGTTGAGGACAAATATTTCCATTCGGCATGTGTTTTGGAATGAAAAGAAAAGGTCTTCCACGTGAGTATTGGTGTAGGTGCTTGAGAAGCCAAGAGAATCACCAGTCCCAGTGATAACAATTCCATTAGGGCCTGTTGGGTGGGAAAGGAATAATTCTGTAACAAGGGGTGAATTATTGCCTAATAATTGAGGGTAAAGAGGGCTGCCTAGATCTGAATAGTCAAGTGAAAAATTTGAAAATAGTTGCTGCCCAGCAAAACCTATTTCTATCAAAATATTTCCACTTTCCGCCCCTTCAAAGTTCCATTCCAACCATCCGAGATTGATTATTTCAAATTGTGAAATTACTTCTTGATTATTTGCACATCGCAAATTCGTGAGTTTGTTATGAATAATACTCTCGTTTTGCTTTGCCTTTATTTGAATTCGGCAATCCTTATCAGCAATTGTTTCCTCACCCAAATTGACTAGTTGAATTGAAACAAAAAGAGGGTTTGCAGAGTCATATGTTCCAGATTGAGTTTGTGCCGGAGTTAATTGTATTTCGATCCCATCTCCCAAAAAGAGAGGTGATTGCCATTGAATATCAAAAGAAGAACTCAATCCAGTTTCTGGTACACTAACGGTAATTGTGATATCTCCCGAATTAATCCATTCATTTGAGTTATCTTTGAAATCCCATTCAATATTTGCCCATTCAATTTGTTCGCCAGCAGCAAAATCTGTACCTCTGCTTTGTTGACGGCAAGTGGAATCTTGCAGACTATCATAAAGTAAGTTGCCCAATGCATCATGTGCCAATAGTGCAACTGGGCAAGTTGGGTTACTTATTAGTGAGTCTGCATTACCCAAATTAATTATTGCAAGGTTGATAGTTAAGGCGTCACCAGCAATATACCAATCTTCGATTGTAGGTTCATCTATTTGCAAAGAAAGTGAAAAATTACTGTCTTCAGCAGCCACAGATGCAGATGGGATTGCAATTAATATTAGTGCTACTAAAGTAACAAGCACCAATCGCCCGCCGGCGACGATATCCCTTGCTTCCACTCCGGCCACGAAGTCTGCAACGGGTGGCTTCTTTAGAAGTCATGTGGTACGGGTTATTTGTGGTAGAAGAGCAATTCACCCCCCCTGTAGCCATTTTATCCGGTGGTGGATTGACAGTTTTACAGGCGCAGTTAGGCGAATGGGATAATTTAAATCATCTTCTAGTATGTGAAAAAACAAGTGTCGCATGCATTGTTGACCCTTTTAGTGGGGAATATTGGAATGATGTTTGCATAAAGAACGGTTGGGAACTAAATTTGTGTATTTTGACTCATAGCCATTGGGATCATACAAAGGGTGTTGAAGAGTTACTGAGAGTAAATCCATCGTGTCAAATATGGTTACATGAAAATGAGGCTTTGCGCGGCTGGAGTGGCCCAGATACAGACCGCTGGAGTCATGAACAATACTCATCAGTAAATTTTGAAATAGGTGCACTTTCTTTCAACATTCATTTGACTCCTGGGCACACACCAGGCCATGTAAGTATCATTGGGAATGGCGTATATATTTCGGGGGATTGCTTGTTTTTAGGGCGATGTGGGAGAACAGACTTATTTGGAGGAGACCTCAAATCGCAATATGAGAGTTTACTTTATTTGAAATCAGTATTGCGAAAACTTCCGAATAATTGGCTAGTATTACCCGGCCACCAATACTTATTGGCAGATGGCTCAACGCCTACTACCTCAACTATTGAAGAATTATTGAAAAACAATTTGGCTCTTATTGGGATAGAGACATGGGATAATTTCAAAAAGTTGCATTTTCTGTCTTTTGACGACAATCTCGCTGAAAAAGCAAGACGTCAGCGTGCACAAAATTGAAAATGATTATAGAAGATTATCAAGATCAAACATTTCCGGCATTGAGGCTTCAACCGCTTCCTTTTGTTTGATTTCATGCTGTTGCCATTGTGGCAAGTCAGCTGGGTCTTCCCAGCCCAACTCCTTGGCCTTCTCCTTCATTCCTTGCGAGAGGTAATAATCAACCCATTGTAAGCGTCTTGCCTCATCCTCCATCGAATTACTATGCAGTTGTGCACTAAGCACCTCATTTACATCGGCATAACTCTTTTTCGCACTCTGCTTAGCAGCCTGTGCAGTGAATAACGCCACCAATAATAATGCAATAATGAACCCGATGATATACATAGGACTCAATCCAAATGGAATTTGAGAACCAGTATCATCATTATTGCCGGCAGTACTTGGACCGGTTATTTCACAATCCTCTGAGGTTCCAACCCAAATATTTTTATCCCACTCGCAAATGTCATTGTGGTCAGATTGGCCATCTCCATCGACATCAGGGCATCCATATCTATCTCTCCAAGAAGTTCCATAATCTGAACGGCAGTCATCGGGTTGCCATGAACCGCGTGTGATATTATCTCCAAACCCATCAAGGTCAATATCGGTTTGTTGAGTTACTCTATTCGGGAAGGCATCGGGCATTGTGCCATTTGGATTATCTCCTCGGCCATCGCCATCACGGTCATTCCACTGAGATGAATCATCCGGGAAAGCATCACCATATTCCATTCGCAGGAGAATGAAGTTGCCAGGAGATTCTGGATCATCAATAGTATTGTTTTCCCAACGATGATTGTCCCCATATGTATCTCCATCAGAGTCCCTCCACTGGAATTCGTCATCTGGGAAAATATCAATTGAATCAGCCCAACCATCTCCGTCACTATCTGGGCATCCCTCAATTGGGCTTATGGAACTAGTGCCATATTCACCAGGGCAGTCATCACCACTTGCAACGGCACCATTATCTCCGACCCCATCTTCATCTTCATCTGCCCATTGGAATGGATCTTCGGGGAAAGCATCTTCAACATCTACTACGCCATCTCCATCACTGTCTGGGCACCCGCGAATATCATCTGCCTGCGCCTCACCATATTCACTAGGGCACTGGTCGCCATCGGTTCCTGATGTGTTATCTCCAAATCCATCACCATCAGCATCTTGCCATTGTGAAGGGTCATTTGGCCACCAATCTCCAAACAATCCTACGGGGTTATCTCCGTATCCATCACCATCGGAATCTCCCCATTGAGTTGGGTCAAGTGGGAATTGGTCAGGGAAGTTTCCTGATGCATTGTCTCCGTATCCATCACCATCTTGGTCAGTCCATTGCGAGGGGTCATCAGGCAGCGCATCTCCAGCATTTGAGTACCCGTCGCCATCTCGATCAGGGCACCCAACTCTATCTATAGTGGATGTGCCAGCATCTCCAGGACAATCATCCGGATTATTTCCCGATGCATTATCTCCAAATCCATCGCCATCGGAATCCTTCCATTGTGTTGGATCATTTGGAAAGGCATCTGCATCTCCATTGGGGCTTGCTTGCCAATTTCCATCTTCATTTGAGTACCCATCTCCATCGGAGTCGGCACAACCAAGACGGTCATAGGTAGAATTCCCGAATTCATACGGACATGCATCGCTACGTGGGGTGTTTGGTTGATCACCAAACCAGTCTCCATCACTATCTATCCATTGATAGTGGTCAAGAGGGAAGGCATCAGATTCATTTGCTACCTGCTGTAATGCACCAACGCATCCAACTTCTTCATTGCATCGAAATTGTGTCGCCCATGAATGATTTTCGTAATTATCTCCTTTACCATCCCCATCAGTGTCATTCCACTGGGTGTTATCATAGGGAAACGCATCCCCTGATTGATTTATGTGTAATTCATTTGGAGGGTTTCCGGTAGTGAAATAATAATTATCACCATATCCATCCAAGTCAGAATCTGTCCATTGTAGATGGTCAAGAGGAAATGCATCTGCTCCATCGTCTATTCCCCATCCGGAATCTTGGTCAGAAACTCCATCTCCATCTGTATCAGGGCAACCAAATCTATCATGAATAGAAAGTCCAAATACTAATGGACAGGAATCGGGTTGGTGTGCAGGAGCAGCCCTATCTCCATAGCCATCTCCATCAGTATCATTCCATTGGCTTGGTTCAAGTGGGAAGTGGTCAACTTTTCCATCTCCTTGGTCAGTAGTATTCCATCCATCACTATCAGGGTCTAAATCAATGTGCCAGAAGTATAATCCTTCGTCATTTCTTCCGTGTCCAGTGACAATATGTTGTCCATCACTTGCCCATGAAAGGCCATATACCGTTCCACATTGGTTACCACTACTCCCTGAACAGCCATTTGGTCTCGGTGCAGAAAAAGTATCATCGGCTACCCCTGAATCAGAGGCATATATTTTTACCGATGCTCCATCAGTCTGATAATATGAAATTGAATATGCAACCAACCTACTATCGGGGGAGAAATCAGTTGACAAACAACTACT
>JABIHC010000026.1 GCA_018649825.1 Methanobacteriota archaeon | reverse complement strand
TGAAATAGCATAACCATCAGTATCAAATACCCTTTTCTTTTGGCCCACACAACTTAGGTGGTCTTATGGCTAAGTCAGATGTTCTCCGAGCGATAAAAGATGCAGAGGTTT
The DNA here is from genome assembly GCA_018649825.1 of Methanobacteriota archaeon. Classification (GTDB taxonomy): domain Archaea; phylum Thermoplasmatota; class Poseidoniia; order Poseidoniales; family Poseidoniaceae; genus PSPT01. Next base: position 34,248 of record JABIHC010000026.1, on the reverse strand, counting down.
CTGCTGCTACAACCATTGCAGATGCGCAAGCGAAAGCAGCAAAAATTATTTCAGATGCAAGGCTTGAGGCCGCCGATTTGCTTAAGAATTCCACTGGGGATAGTCACGCAAGCATGCTGTCAATTATTGATGCTGCAAAGGATGAAGCGGGTATTGAAGCAGCCAAGGTTGCCAAGTCTGGTGATGCTGAAATAAAGAAATTGCACAGTTCCGGTGACAAGCGAAGAAAGGAAGCAGTTAATTTCATTCTTTCTTCCCTCAACGAATAATTAGGTGGTGCAATCAATGACTCTTGGAACTGCAAAGATGTCTCGCCTTACTGTGGCGGGTACTCTTGAGCAACTTCCAGCAGTTCTTGCAATGTCGGCAAAACTCCAAACTATTCATTTGGTTGATCATTCAGGAGAAGGTGATGAAGATTTTGGCATAGGTGCACCTCATGAGTCATTGAGTGAAATCGCCCCAGTTCTTACTAAGGTAAGGGCTGCTGCATCCCACCTTAATCCTGATCAGCATCATGAACCAATGTCCACTGCTCAAGTAAAGAAGGCTTTGGAAAATGATTTTGAGGCAAAGGTTGATGATATTTTAGCCAATCTTCATGAATGCGAGGATTCAAATTCTCGCATTGAAACTCTTGAAAGTGAATTGGAAGTATTAAGTGCCCTTCAACCTCTCGGCTTGGATATTGAATTACTTAGCGGATACGAGTCCTTGGAAGCATTTGTTGGTGAAGTAAGCAATGTCAAAACTACAAAGGACTCTCTTTCAGATGTAGTCAAGAAAATCCTTATTTTTGATGACGGAAAATCATCAATAGCAGTATTCTGTAAATTAGAGGAGGCCTCTGTAGTTCAATCCGCTTTAACCTCGGCGGGGCTACGTCCATTTACACTTCCCGAAGCAACTGGTTCTGCAAAGTCACTTATTGGCAAGATGGAAAAAGAAGTAAAGGAGTTGACAAAGAAGGTTGAGACTCTTTCTGCTGCACAGGAAAAGTGGAGTAATGCTAATTCTCGTATTCTTCTCGGCACTTTGGCCCATTTGGAATTACAAAAATCAATTCTTGAAGCACCAACGCGAGTTGCAATAAGTGAACATGCTTTCATTATGGATGGCTGGGTTAAGTCACGAGAAATGAAATCAACAATCCTTGCGCTAAAGCCACTTTCCACTCATATTGAGGCTGAAGAATTCGTTGCTAGCCATGGGCATCATCATGACACTTATGAAGAACTACCGCCGATTGAATATGTTGACCGTAGTGCTGCAAAACCATTTGAGTTACTTACCGATTTAGTAGGTCGTCCACGCTACGGCCGCCTTGATCCAACTAACTTTATGCTGATAACATTCCCATTATTCTTTGGATTAATGCTTGGTGATATGGTCTATGGTATGTTCACTATTCTTCTCGGCCTTTGGATTGGTGGTGCATCCGGAAAAGCCGGACAAATGGGCCACACCGAAACTGGCAAGATGGCGAGAAATTTGTTATTATACATGGGGATTTCAACCTTTATCTTTGGATTACTCTATGGTGAGGCATTTGGATTTGAAGTAGCTCCTGCTGCTGCTCAAGCGGCTGGTGACCTACAAAATGGTGCTGCCGCACACGTTAGTGCACGAAGCGGTGATGCAGCCGCTGATGCAGCACACACAGTACCAAGTTGGTTAGCATGGATGAGCCACCTATATCCTGAAGAGCCTCTCGAAACTTATGTTGGCTTCGGAGTTCACCTCGCATACCCATTCCACCGTGTTGGACACAACATGGGTGACTTAATTCTCATCTCAATATACCTCGGAGTATTGCACCTCGCCCTTGGATACCTAATCGGTTGGAGAGATGTTGCAAAGGAGCATGGGATGACTGCTGGGTTCTTTGAAAAGGGTTCTTGGTTGGTTGTTTTGTTCAGTACTTTTGCTGCCGCATATGGCGCTCTAGCAGCCAAGGCTCACAATGAAGCGTTCGTTAATCCTAATGGAGCCTACTTGGCAGATCTCGACTTAATGTTACATCTCGGATTGGTTGGACTTGTTGTTGGACTAATTTCTGTCATTTGGGGTCTCTGGAAGTATGAGGGCTTTGGTCCAATCGCCATCCCACTCGGTCCAATGGAAACTGTTTCTCTTCTCTCAAACACATTATCATACTTGCGTTTGATGGCAATTGGTGTTGTTGGAGTAAAAATTGCCGAGGCTGGAAATCAGGTCTATCCCGCAATGGCAGATGCCCTTTCCGACTTATTCAGTGGTGAACCAATTGGATTACTGCTCTTTATCCTATATTTCATGCTCTGGGCGGGAGTTCAGATTTTCGCATGGGTATTGGGGGTATTCTCCCCAAGTATACACACCGCTCGTCTGCACTTTGTAGAATGGATGGGCAAATTCCACGAAGGCTCTGGTGAGCCATTCAACGCCTTTGGCGAAGTTAACTTGGGATCACATGGTGATTCCAAAATGCACCTGGAGGTGCAATCATAGTCCCTTGGACAAAAATTGGAGGTAAAAAAATATGAAAATGAACATCGTGAAGATGAGCCTACGCACCCTAGTTGTACTAATGTTGGTCGTATTGATCGCAGGAAGTGCCAGTGCCGCTGGTGATGATAATGAAAGCACAGTTGCCGCTATGGGCAAGATTGGAGCAGGTATCGCTGTCGGTCTAGCTGGAGTTGGCGCAGGATTAAGCCAAGGCAACATCGGCGCAGCCGCTGTTGGTATGCTAGCTGAAGATGCAAGCCGTTTCGGCCACGCAATTATCTTCACTGCTCTGCCTGAGTCTATTGTGATTCTAGGTCTTCTGCCACTCTTCCTATGAGGAAGTTTGGCTCTAATGTGCTCTGGTAATCAGAGTCTCATGGAGGCAAGGAATATGTCATTAGAAAATTTGAGCAATGAAATTGCTGCAACTGCAAAGGCTGAAGCCAAGGCAATTATTGCCGATGCTAAGGTTGAAGCAAAAGCCATAATGGCTGCAGCAAAAACAGAAGCAGATGCATTGTCAGAAGCTAACTCGAAAAAGGCTAGCCGCGAGGCTGACCAAGTTTCACGCGAGTTAGTTGCAAGTGCTCGACAAGCAAACCAAAAGCGCCTATTAATTGCAAAGCGAAAGGAAATAGAGTCAACTCTAAGTTCAATCCGCGATCAAGTCGGCTCTGCCGGTATGAAAGGTCGTTCTGCAATACTAAAAACATTGGTTGCTACTGCAGAAAAAATAGCAGAAGGCAAGATGATAATGCGTCCAGTTGCACTTGACCGCAAGGTTTTAGACAAAGAATCCGGTAGTTTCACTCTCGGTGACGATGTGGATGGACTCGGCGGATTTATCCTTGAAGCAGCAGATGGTTCAGTAAGTTACGATTTCCGTTTTGATGGGCTATTGGATGAATCATGGGCAGTAAAATTGCCACAAGTAAACGACACACTATTTGGTTGAACTGGAGATGAATGAATGTTAAGTGGAGTGAATCCTGCAGAAGCCGCAACACGGGCTAAATCCCGCCGTGGTTCTCTCATCGATAGCACTCGCATGCGTCAGTTAATCCAGCAAACACCTGAACAACTTACTGCAACAGTTGCAGATAGTGGTTATCGTGTTGAAATGGATTTGTATGCTGGAAGGTTTACTGGTGCCGAATTGGTTGAGGTTGCCCTCTCCCATAATCTCGGAAGGGAAATTAATTCAGTATTAGGGTTCTGTGGTGGCAATTTGGGCGACCAGGTGCGTGTATTCGCAGCAAGATTCGGTTATGCAAATGCAAAAATCGTTCTACGTGCAGTCTTTAACGAGGTAGATGTGGATGAAGTAGCGCATAATTTGTTGCCTGTTGAAAATGAGGATAATGGCATTTGGCTTGAGATCATCAAGAATAATTCTACACTACATGAAGCCGCAGGAAACATGCGCGAAAAGCAATACCGTGGTGCATTCAAATCTTTACTAGAAGAATCAACACTATCCGATTATGAGGATGCTCTTGATCGCCATTATTATTCAAATGCTCTAAAGGCAGTATCTGGGAAGGGTGCGGCACTAGGTGTCTTACGCTCATTCCTAAAGTCTGAGATCGACCACAGAAACTTGTTGAACCTAATTCAAGGTGCAGCAATCGGTATGACTTCCGAAGATCGCCTTTCACGATTAATCATTGGTGGCTCGTTAATTCCTAAGTCACAGTTCATCGCCGCTTCAAATGCTGATTTGGATGGAATCGTTGATTTAATGCGCCGCTCAACTCGTTTTGATGCGTCTGCCTTTGAAGAGGCACTTGAAAAATCAAAAGAAATGTTTTCCTTAGACCCAGTGGTTCTTTGGTTACAATCAAATCAGCAAGCAGTGTTGTCCCGAATGAGTTACCTCCATCCGGTTTCAGCACTACCAATTATTCACTACCTTTCTTCAAAGGTACAAGAGGTTGCAAATTTGCGTTTAATTGTGCGTGGACGTGAAGCAGGATTAGAACCTGGATTACTTGAGGCACATATATTGTGAGGTGATGAAGTATGGAAATAGCAGTAGTCGGTTCACAAGATTTCACCATGGGCTTCCAGTTAGCTGGAGTATCAAATGTCCATAACCCCGCTGATGAGGATGGATTAATTTCTCATCTAAAAAGTCTACTTAATAATAAAGAAGTTGGAATTGTAGTGGTTGACTCCACAGTTCTGGCTTCACTGCCTGAGAGGTTGCGTCAGCAATTATCAGACAGTATTTCCCCAACTGTTTTGGGTATCGGAACAGAAGAGGATACAACTCTACGTGACAGTATTCGTAGAGCAATTGGTGTCGACCTTTGGAAGTGATAAAATGAGTAAGGAAGGAGTGATCTATCGAATTTCAGGACCTGTAGTAACAGCGACTGGTATGAGTGCAGCTATGTATAACATTGTAAGAGTTGGAAATGAAGGACTTATGGGTGAAGTAATTGAACTTCACGGCGATAAGGCTGTCATCCAAGTGTATGAAGACACCAGTGGTATTCGCCCTGGTGAGCCAGTAATCAACACCGGAGAAACCCTCTCTGTTGCACTTGGCCCCGGATTATTGACTGAGATTTATGACGGTATTCAAAGACCATTAGCGACATTGGAGAAGGTCATGGGTTCTTTCATTAGTCGTGGAGTTGATGCAGACGGAATTAACATGGAAAAGAAGTGGGCTTTTGAGGCCACAGTTTCTGCTGGTGATGAAGTCACATCTGGTCAAGTTATTGGAACAGTTCAAGAAACCGACACTATCGTTCACAAGGTAATGCTCAAACCCGGTGTAAGTGGCGTTGTAAAATCTGTTAAATCAGGTGATTTCAATGTTACTGAAACAGTTTGTACTCTTGAAGATGGAACCGAAGTTCAAATGATGCAAAAGTGGCCAGTGCGAACTCCTCGTCCATACAAGCAAAAGTACGCACCGGACACACCACTAATTACTGGTATGCGCATTCTTGATTTCTTATTCCCTCTTGCAAAGGGTGGAGCGGCTGGAATCCCAGGTCCATTCGGATCTGGAAAGACAGTTACTCAGCAAAGTCTTGCAAAGTACTCTGACGCACAAATCGTTGTTTACATCGGTTGTGGAGAGCGCGGAAATGAAATGACTGAAGTATTGGACGAATTCCCTCATTTGATTGACCCAAATACCGGTCAGCCTTTGATGAACCGTACCGTGATGATTGCAAATACTTCGAATATGCCAGTGGCTGCTCGTGAAGCATCCGTATATACTGGAATTACCATTGCGGAATACTTCCGTGACATGGGTTACGATGTTGCACTAATGGCTGATTCAACAAGTCGTTGGGCAGAAGCAATGCGTGAGATTTCCTCTCGTCTTGAAGAAATGCCTGGTGAAGAAGGATATCCTGCTTATCTATCAAGTCGTCTTGCTGAGTTCTATGAGCGCGCTGGACGTGTGGAAACTATGGATGGTGGAGATGGTTCAGTTACTGTTATCGGTGCTGTATCGCCTGCTGGCGGAGATATTTCCGAGCCGGTATCTCAAGGAACTCTTCGTATTGTGAAGGTTTTCTGGGGATTGGATGCGGGCCTTGCCCGACAACGCCACTTCCCAGCAATTAACTGGTTAGGTTCTTATTCCCTATACCCTCAATCACTAAACCAATGGTTCCGTGACAATATCGCCCAAGACTTCCCTGAGATTCGTACCGAAATCAGTGGTCTTCTTCAGGTTGAAGCCGAACTCCAAGAAATTGTTCAGTTAGTCGGTTCAGATGCTCTGCCAACTGACCAACAATTAACCCTTGAAGTTGCTCGAATGATTCGTGAATACTTCCTACAACAAAATGGATTCCACGATGTCGATGCCTACTCGGGTATTGACCAACAATACAAGATGGCAAAAGCCATTCTTACATTCCAAGACTCTGCAAAGAAAGCAATGGCGGCTGGCGCACTACTCGATGATGTAGTGAATGTACAGGCGCGTACAGATTTGATGCGTGGTAGATTTGAGAAGGGATACCTACCAAAGATGGATGGCCTTGTTGATGCAATGGTCAAAGAAATCGCCGCAGCGGTGGAGGAAAACTAGGAGGGATTGAAATGACCGGAAAAGAATACCGAACCATTACTGATGTCAAAGGACCACTTGTGTTCTTGAATAAGACCGAACCAGTCGCATTTGGCGAAATTGTTGAACTTCGTATGGAAGATGGAACAATCAAGAATGGGCAAGTTCTAGATACATCTGATGAATTAGTCGTTGTCCAAGTTTTTGAAGGAACTGCAAGTGTAAACCTAAACACCGGAGTTAAGTTCATGGGAGATGTTTTCAAACTTCCAGTAAGTAAAGGACTAATCGGTCGTATTTTGGATGGAGCAGGACGCCCTCGTGACGGTGGCCCTGATGTTGTCCCTGATGCTCACCACGACATTATTGGTGCTGCTATCAACCCCTATAGCCGAGCAAGCCCACACGATTTCATTCAAACTGGAGTAAGCGCAATTGACTGTTGTACAACTCTTGTTCGTGGACAAAAATTGCCTATCTTTAGTGCAAGCGGTCTGCCACACAACGATATTGCATTGCAGATTGCCCGCCAAGCAAAATTAACCGATAGCGATGAAGAATTCATTGTGGTTTTCTGTGCAATGGGAATTACTGCTGAAGAATACAATTTCTTCCGAAGCGATTTAGAGCGCACTGGTGCTCTTGAGAATGCGGTATTATTCGTTAACTTGGCTGATGACCCTGCTGTTGAGCGTTTGATTACACCTCGGCTTGCTCTAACTGCTGCTGAATATCTTGCTTTCGAATTGGATTATCACGTTTTGGTTATCTATACTGACATGACAAACTACTGTGACTCTCTGCGCCAAATTGGTGCAGCTCGTGAAGAAGTTCCCGGACGCCGTGGTTACCCCGGTTACATGTACACTGACCTTGCAATGTTGTATGAACGCGCTGGACTAATCAAGGGGAAGAAAGGAAGTATTACCCAATTCCCAATTTTGACTATGCCTGGTGACGATATCACCCACCCAATTCCTGACCTTTCCGGATATATTACAGAGGGGCAGATTGTTATTAGTCGTGAATTACATCAAGCCGGTATTTACCCACCGATCAATGTATTGCCAAGTCTAAGCCGCCTTATGGGCGGATGTATTGGAGAAAAGACTACTCGCGAGGACCACAAGTCGGTTTCTGACCAGATGTATGCTGCATACGCACAAGGCCGTGAACTACGTGGTCTCGTAGCGATTGTCGGCGAAGATGCGCTGAACGAACGTGACAAGCAATTACTGGAATTCTCCGGGTTATTTGAGGATAAATTCCTGCGTCAAAGCCGTGATGAAGACCGTAGTCTTGATGAAACTCTCAACCTATGCTGGGACCTAATGCAGAATATTTCAACCAAGTACCTCGTCCGTCTTGACCAAAAGTGGATTGACAAGTACCACCCAGTCGACAAGAAGGAGTGAAGTGCCTTAGGCATTAGATTAGAAGGAGGTGAGATTCATGGCACTGGACATCAAACCAACCCGTAGCGAACTCATCAACCTGAAGCGTCGCATCAAGCAGACCCAGAATGGGTATAAGTTGCTAAAGATGAAGCGAGATGGTTTATTCTTTGAGTTTAGAACCCTTCTTGCTGAGATGATTAAAGCAAAGCAAGAATTAACCGAAGTATATCGTTCTGCAAAGCAAAGAATTGGGCTAGCAATCGCCATTGAAGGTGGATTAAAGGTTCAAGCAGTAGCCTTAGCAGTTTCGTCAAAACCCGAAGTTGATGTCAAAGTACGCAATATCATGGGAGTAAATGTGCCTAGTGTATTCGGTTCGGACCTAAATCCTTCCTTTGAACAAAGAGGAATCGGTTTCATTGGTTCAAGCCCATATGTTGATGAGGCTGCTGAAGCATATGGGAATCTCGTGGAGAAAATAACAAGGGCTGCTGAGATGGAAGCAACTCTAAAGCGAATGCTTGAAGAAATTGAAGCTACCAAGCGCCGTGTAAATGCTCTTGAGTACAAGGTTATTCCTGAAATGGAAGAAGCACGTGACTTTATTCAACTAAGACTTGAGGAAATGGAAAGAGAAGAGACTTTCCGTCTAAAGCGTTTCAAGAATAAGTGAGCAAAACTGCTCGCACACCGTTCTCGTTCAACTATTGTATTATTTTGCATAGGAGCCTTATTGGAGGAGCGCCTTAAGGGCAAACTGTTGAGGGAGGTGATTGGTGATGTCTGATTCAAATGCAAAACCAATAATTATCGCTGACAAAGCATGGTCTGAACGACAATTCATCGGGCATATTCTTGCCCGCTATTTCACACTCATCGAGGACCTAGGTGGTGTAAATCCCGCTTGGTCAGTTTTGCCTCTTGAGGGTATGGAAGATGGTGACCCGCATATTTCTCTTGAATTAGCCAATTCTGATTTGGCTGAAATTGATATGTGTGCGGAGTTATTCAATGATGAGCCTTGGGCAATACAAATCACCCCGACTCCCATCGGTTTATTTTCAATGAGCAATAAAGCTATAATGCTTTTTTGGATTGCTTCCTTTTTCTCAACCTTTTTTGTAAGTTCAAACTGGATTGAATCTACCATAGGGGGTAACTATACAGACAAGTCTGTTCTTACCTCAGCCCTCTTTTTCTATGCAATCCCATTTACGGGTACACTCGCTCTTGCTTCTTATTTACAAGTATCAATCGGAAAAAAATTGGGAGTGCGTCTCGGCCATATTTTGCCAATTCCAATGCCATTGCCATATTTCCCGTGGCCTTTCGGCGTTATTTATGCTCCAAGTGTCCCAAGCATGGACCGAATTGTTTGGCCAAATCGCCGAAGCCTTGCCCTTTCTGCTATTGTAGCACCAAGCGTACTAATTATTTCGGGGTTCTTTTGCATAATGTTGGGGCTTTGGCTAACTCCCGAAAATGTGACTCTTTCTCAGCAACCAAATCGCCTTTCATTCCCGCTTATTGCTAATTTAATTGGTTCAGTTGCATTTGGTAGCGAATCCCTGTATCTTCTCGGTGCATGGGCTCATCCTTTGGCTTTAGCAGGCCTTGGACTAATGATGCTTGGCTGGATTTACCTATTACCAATCCCTGGATTCCCTGGCAGTCGAATCCTTATTTCCTTTGTCGGACTTGAGGCGGCTCGAAGTTTCCGCTGGCAGGTTACGCTATTCTTGATGATTGCAGTCACTGGGCTGATGTTTGGCGCTTTTGATGGACATTCACTTTGGTCTTTCTTGACTATTTATGGTAGTTTGCAAATTCTTCTTTTCGGCTCAAACTTAAGGACACCGCGTATTCTTGATGACCTGAAACCCCTCAATGAAAAAACAGGCACGCGTCTTTCCCACTTCCTCTTTGTCGCCCTTCTTCTCGCTCTTCCTTCTGAGATGCCTACTGAGATGGTTAGTGATTGGGATGATACCCCTGAATGGTCAATACCTACAAGCCTTGATTTGGATTTGAACTCAACTGGTGAATTCTATATATTACTGGACTCGCCAGCTCTTATCGCTCAAGATTGGAGCGTTAGAGGTTGGACAAACGACACTTATTGGGATCTCAAATGGCAGTGTACTTCAACCACAAATCAAACTCTCAACAATGGTTGTTCCGGCCAAATCCAGCCGCTTTCCAAAGTAAAGATACCACTGATGTGGGCTTCTCCTACTGATTCAAAAATGAATTCTAGTGTTATTGAAATTCACTTGTGGCTCCAGTCAGGAAGTACCTCTTCACAACAAACAATCAGAATTATTCCGAATAGCCAAGTGGTTCTCGATTCAACCAATTGGAATTGGAATCAAAACCACGAGTCACCACAACTTTGTACCTCTATCCTATTTGCTGAGGATGCCTTGCCCGGAAATGTTTCAATTATTGATACTGCGACGACAAATACTACAGGTGACTCCTCATTATTGTGGACCTTTGATGGTCTTTCAAGTGCGGCGCTTATTCCAAATGAGTTGGAAAATCACACATTACCTCTCTGTCTCAATGGTGAATCTGGTGCAATACACCAACTCAGCGGGGGGTTGTCCTTACGCTGGGTTTCCGATGAAGGTGAGATATACACCTTTACTCCGAGTGTTGTAGATTCTGTTGTAACCTTGTCTTCTTCTGGTCAGCCCACTATGTTACTCTCTGATAACGAGGCCTTTACTTCAAACTCCTATGTGTTGTGGAATGCTGAGTACACCTTTTGTCGCCAAGACCTATTCCCACGCTTGCCGGGAGTTGCCTTCGAAAATGGTTCTGATGATGGGCCTGAATGGCGCTGGGATCTATTGTTCCGCGAATATGGATTGATCCCCAATTTGGCGAATGGTTCACTCAATTTGACAGTCCCTGCTGAAGGTTGGTTGATGGTTTGTGATGATGACTCACCGCTTCCATCACAGTTTTGGCAAATATCCTCAACTTCAGATGAATATTCTCTAAGTATGATAAATGGACAATTGCTCAATTCAATAATCACCAGTGATTCATCTACTGAATTTTCGCTATATGGTGGATTGTCATTTGCTGATGTAGAATTGCGAACTCACGGGAATGTTGATATTGATGTGGTATTAAATCAAAGCAATTACTCCATTACAATTAATCAGCAAAATGGGCAAATAGTATCCACTTCTGCTTGGCTACAATTGGATTCAGACGGATTGATTGAATTACATGTTGCTTCTTGGGAAATAGGAGTTTGAGTGTCATGAAAATCGCCATCCTTGGAGCAGGGGCGATTGGAACAGTAATTGCCGGAAGTCTTGCAAGCATACCTAATGTTGAGTTATTATTGTCAAGTAGAGGCGAACAAGCCCTTGCCTTGATGACAACTGGACTAAAATTGACCGGTGTTGTTGAAAAAGAAATCTCAGCATCTGAATGGCTTGTGCACCCCGAAGGTGCAGAATTACCTGAAAATTGGATAAGGCAGACCGATTATTGCATAGTTTGCGGCAAATCAGCATCAACCTCTGACTTGGCTGAAATAGCAACACAGTTGCTCTCACAAGAAGGATTAGTATTTTCCTTACAAAATGGCATTCTGGCTGAAAAAATTCTTTCGGAGAAGTGTGGAGAACACCGCGTTATCGGCGCCATCACCACACATGGAGCCGGCCGTCTATCTCCTGGCAATACTCAATGGGCAGGTGAAGGAAATATTGTCTTGGGGTCAATGAATATCTCGGCTGGCGAAGGGGCGTGGGCGGCAGAACAAAGCACTCCAATCTCTCACTCTATAGATGGAGTAGGTGACCTTCTCGATGTTCTTTCTGAAGGTGGCTTATCTCCCCAGTGGACTGAAGACATCCATTCAATGCTTTGGGTGAAACTTCTAATAAACTGTGCCATTAATCCAATTGCAGCAATTTGTGGTGTTGAGAATGGCGCCCTCTTTGAAATCGCAGAATTACGTGAGCAATCAGCGGCGGTAATGCTTGAAGCAGCAAATGTAGGAAGGCTCTCAAGAATAAATTTGCCTCCTGATGAGGAATTAATTAACACTCTAAATGATGTATTGCAGTCCACCGCAAATAATTCTTGCAGTATGCTTCAAGATATTAGAAATGGTAAACTTACAGAGATAGATGCGATTACAGGTGAAGTTGTTAGAATTGCTGAGATACTCGGTATGCCGGTGCCACTAAATAGTCAGTTGCTGGTCCTAATCCATGGCATTGAAAGCGGTCTAAAAATCAATTAGAGTTGCGTCAATTATTTCTCAAAATCCAATGCTGAAGATGACACTATGGCTAAATCAAGTCATCATTCCAGTGCAATCCAATATTCTCCTTCATTGCAATACTCGCATAACATACTTCTTTGGCAATTAATATCAAATTTCGCAACTCAACTAAATCTCGCGTTGGTTTACACCTTTGCCAAATCCGGCCAACTTCATCGGACAAAAGAGCAAGCCTACGACTTGCTCTTTGTAATCTGTAATCGCGTTTTACTATCCCAACATCATGAGTCATTGTTGCTTGAATCGCCTCTCTGTCATGACGCAGATGTCCATGTTCACGTAATGTGCTTAACTTGTCTGCGCGCCATCGAGGGAGGTCTATCGCATCAACTTCCTTTCCATCTGCAGGAGGATTTTCAATCGCATATTTTGCTGCCCTTTGCGCATATACTACCGCTTCAAGAAGGCTATTTGATGCCAGGCGATTGGCTCCATGCATCCCTGTGCAAGCGACTTCGCCAATAGCGAACAGGCGTCCCATGTAATGGTGAATGCCTTTTTGCTTTACCCGACCCACATGGTCAACTTCCAAGCCCCCTACAAAATAGTGTGCCGCCGGAGACACCGGTAAGGGATCAACCCCCAACTCAAGGCCGATGGTTTTCAGGTACTCAGCAATCATCGGAAAACTCTTGTGTAAATCATCATGAACGAGATGCTCTGTGGCCAAATACACGAAATCCTCTCCACTCATTTTCAACTCAGAATCAATTGCTCTGGCAACGATGTCTCTTGTTGCAAGGGAACCAAGTGGGCTATGCTTTAGGGTGAAAGAAAGTGCTGAAGGGTCTTTAATATCGCCTCTACCGGCTTTCGCGCTACTTCCTACCTTCCATTTTTTATGGGTTTCAATATCGAGTAATACCGCTCCATAACCTCGCAGGGCCTCGGTAATCAAGAATGCTCTTGTGAGCGAGGGAGTCGCCAGTGCGGTAGGGTGAAACTGAATGAAAGCCATATCCTTCACTGCCGCTCCCGCTCGAATTGCCATCGCTGCACCATCAGCAGTTGCAACAAGTGGATTTGTTGTATGAGAATACAATTGCCCGGCACCTCCTGTGGCGAGAATGATTGCATCAGCGGCCATTGTATGCATTTCTTCAGCATCAAGGTCAAGACACCAAATGCCAACAATATCATGGGCCTCAGCCTCATTATCCTCAAGAATTAGGTCAACCACGAGATGATTAGAAAGTAGTGAAATATTTGAGTTATTTTCAATCGCTTGCATCAAAGCCCGCTCTATTTCGGCTCCAGTTGCATCCTTGCTGTGGAGGATTCGGTGTGAGGTATGTCCACCCTCTTTTGCCAGATCAAAACCACCACCATCCTTCTCGTCAAACTTAACTCCAATGTTGAGTAAATCTCTAATCCGATCTCCTGCTTCTTCAACAATCCCACGGACTACGGCTTCATCACAATGTCCATCTCCTGATTTTAGTGTGTCGGCAATATGAGATTCGATGCCGACCCCATCGGTTTTGTCAAGAATTCCTGCAATCCCTCCTTGGGCAAAATTTGTTGATGAATCACTAGGGTCACTTTTTGTAACAATTTGGACATTCCAACCAGCATCCGCACAGGATATGGCGGCGAATAATCCGGCAATTCCCGACCCAACAATGATGGCTGAAGGCATATGTTACATCATTGCGAATGAGCGTTTGATGTTCAATCTTTGCCTCCATATATTATCTACTCGCCTGCAAATCCACTTACGAAATGTCCTTTTGGCGGTGAAAAAGGACCCTTTGAAAGCCTTTAGGGGGCACATCTATTGTCGTATTGCTTATTACCTGTCAAGGTTCGCATGTTAGAATGTCGTTAGCCATTTTGGTTGAGGGGAGGGAATAATATGTATCTCAAAGGGTTGGAATTAGAGAATTTCAAATCGTTCAAAGGACAAGTAGATGTACCATTCATTAGAGGTTTTACTGCAATAACAGGGCCGAATGGTTCTGGGAAATCAAATTGTGGTGACGCCATACAATTCGTTTTGGGAACAAAATCAAATAAAAATATCCGTGCGGACAATTCAAAAGATTTAATTTTCAACGGCGGAGGTTCAAACCGACCTGCAAGAGGTTGTAAAGTAACGCTAATTTTTGACAACCCTGCCGCTGAAGACGAGCGTCGTTCACTAAACATTGACACAGATGAGGTCCGCCTTACTCGTTCAATTCGCTTGACTAAGAGCAATAATGTGGTTTCAGAATATTTCCTCAATGGGGAGTCATCTTCCCGCAATCACTTCCGTATGTTATTGGCCGGTGCCAATGCAAGTGCCGATGGTTACAATATTGTCTTACAAGGGGACGTCACCAATTTAGCCCGAATGACACCTTCAAAGCGAAGAAAAGTGTTGGACAAAGTTGCTGGAGTTACCGACTACGATGATGAAATCCGTAAGGCCCACAAGCAAAAAGAGCGTGTAGATGAGTTCATTGAAAGGATAACTTTACTTGAAACTGAATTATCTTCACAATTAAAGGACTTAAAACGAGAGCGCGAACAAGCAATCAGCGCTCAAAGTCTAATAGACGAATTGAGTGCTGCAAAGGCAACCCTTCTTCACGCAAAGCACCGTTCACGTTACGACGAAATCCAATTCCTTAGTGAAGAACAGGTGCGATATAATGAAGAAGGTACTTCCTTGAAGGCAAAGGTGCAAATCGGCGCCAAAGAACTTCTTCAATTGGATGAAAAAGTCGCTGATTTGGAAAAGCAAATCGCCGATGTACTCGGCGAGGAAGCCAGTCAATTACGAGAGCGCATCAACAAACTTCACCGCGAAACCGATCGCAGAAGGGATCAAATCACGGATTCAGAAACGGCGATTGCTGACGCCGAAGAAGATATTGAGATACTACTGGGCGAAGAAAAAGAAGCACAATTCGCATTAGATGAACATACGAAGGAAGTACTCGCAGCCCAATCCGCATTAAAGGAAGCAGAAGCAAATTTCATTTCTGCTGAAACTGCTGAAGCAGAAGCGAAGGATGCCCTGTCAACTGGTGATAAGCACACCCGCGAATTAACTCGAGCACTTGGTAAAGCAGGAGAGGTGGCCCACGAAGTTCAGGGTAAATTATCCGACGCCCAACTCAAACGCGACCGCGCAGCCCAACATGTGGAATTAACCGCTCAACAACTTGCTGAAGCCCAAGAACAAGTAACTGAAGCCCAATTAGCAGTGGACGATCTTAAACTTGAAGGCGAGGAATTAGGCGAGGATACTCCCGTTGTTAGCCGCAAAAAACTTGGAGAATCGCTGGTGCAAATGCAGCGAAGTGAAACAAAATTATCAACTGAATTTGAAGCGATTAATTCACGTCTCCGCGAGGCAGATCGTAATCTGGCTTTGAAGCGCGCTGAATTAGAGGGCGCTTCAGGAGGTCGCGGCGGGCATATCGCTGCAGTTCAACGACTCTTGCACCTACGCGATAGTGGGCAAAGGCGCGGAATAATCGGCACGATTAGTGAATTGTGCAAGCCTCGTGATTCCTCACACGAACTCGCCCTCGCTACTGCAATTGGCATGGGTGGAATGTCGGCAATAGTTGTCGAATCTGACCAAGTTGCTGCTGAATGCATGGCCTGGTTACGCGAAAACCGCGTTGGCCGTGCGATGTTCCTCCCTCTCAACCAGATGAAATCATATCGCGTAGGCGGAAAGGCGAGGATGATAGAACGCCAGCCAGGTGTTCTCGGTTTGGCATCTGAATTACTTGAATTCGATCCCCGCTTTGAAAATGCAGTTCATTATGTGGTAAGAGATACCTTGGTTGTCAGCGACCTTGCAACTGCAAGGAAGCATATGGGCGGAGTTCGCCTTGTGACAATCCGCGGAGATATCACCGAACACGGAGGAGCCATGCAGGGTGGTGCGCCAATGAAGATAAAGACTGGATTTGGCGGTAAATTAGCTGGTGCTTCGGAAATAGAAAAACTTGAGGCCGAAGTAAATCGCTTGCAATTAATGGCGGATACTGTTAATGCATCACTTGGCGAAGCAAGAGCAAAGCAACAAAAGTTACGCCAGCAAATAAATGAAATCACTAATGATGATTCAGCACTAAAATTACGCCAATGGCGAGAGGAATTGCGCCTTGCAGAAGGACGTCTATCCAAGGCTATTGGAATTGTCAAGAAAGTGGAAGAGCAATTAGCCCAATCCGATAAGGCGCTGAAGGCGAAGGAGGACAGTTTGGCAGTTGCAACTACTGCACTTGAACAAGCCGAAGCAGACCGAACTACTGCAAATGAGGCCCTTCAAAGTGCGAGCCCACAACATCTTCAAGACATGCTACGTAAGTCACAAGAATTGCGTGTAAATGCAGAATCACAAAAGGCCAAAGCCGAAGCCATTCTTTCTAGTGGAAGCACACATGGCAGTATTTTTTCAGACCGAGTAAAAGAACTCGCTGGGCGACGAAACCGTCTCGCAAAAGATAATGCTAACCGCAGTTCAAGAAATGGGAAGTTAGAGATTGAAATCACAAACTTATCTGCTGAGTTATCAATTGCTGAAGATGCTCATTCCAAGATTACATCGGAACATTCGGATCTTGACCAAAAAAGAATTCAAGCAACCGAAGAACGTATTGGGCTACGCCTTAGTTTGGAACAAGAAGCCGCTCAAGCTGAAACTCTGCTAAATAGAGCAAATGATTTAACTCTACAAATCCAACTAAAACAAGCTGAACTTGCTGAACTCACCAACGAAATGGCAACAATGGACCTCGCACCTGCTTCAGCAGGAGTCAGTTTACCTCCTGTAGGCGAAGCAGAAACTAATGTGAGGAAACTTGAACGTCGCCTTGAATTAATCGGTCCAGTAAATATGTTAGCAATTGAAAAATATGATTCAACTGTTGACCGAGTTGAATCTTTGAAGGGAGATAATAAGAAATTGAATGCTCGGCGTAGAGAATTAGATGGCCTCGCCGAGCGTCTTGAAAAGCAGCGTAAGAAGCGCTTGTCGGCAGTACTCAAGGAAGTTGACAGTAATTTTAGAGAAGTTTACAAAAACTTGTCTGGAGGAGGAAAAGGTGAACTTTTCCTGGAAAAACCAGATGACCCATTCAAGGGCGGCCTCTCCATGTGGGCAAAACCACCAGGCAAATCTAGTAAGGTAAAACTCGAGCAATTATCCGGTGGGGAACAATCTATGGCAAGCCTTGCCCTTATCTTTGCCATCCAAGATTACGACCCAAGTCCATTTTACTACTTTGATGAAGTAGACCAAAACCTCGATCCAATTAATGCTGAGCGTATTGCCACAATGTGCCGATTAAGAAGCGAGAAGGCTCAATTCATCCAAGTTACTTTGCGTAAGGTTAGTTTGCAGTTGGCGGACCATCACATAGGTATTACACACGCCGGTGATGGATGTAGTCGTCGTATTGCTAACTTTGACCGTGAGCGTGCTATTGAATTGGGTGAGAAGGCATTTTCTGAGTTGAAGGATAATATTGCTGCTAATGAGCGCCAAGATCTACTCGAGCGCCTTGGCGACCTTCCCGATCCAAATGACATGGAATTGATTCCAGAAGAAATCGAATATCCTGAATCTCTCGGCGGGCTTGAAGATGAAGGGGAAGCCGAAACTAGCGTCGGCGAAACCACAGACACTCCCGGCCTCACAGACGCCACTGATGCCCCCGAAATCACAGATATCTCTGACACCACAAATCCTCTCGGCGATTTACAGGCAAGAACTGCAGACTTAAGCGAGGATATCGACGAAGAACAGAACTTGCACAAGGCAATCTCACAGGCTGATGAGGAAGCCCCGGACGACCCTGCCATTGAAGAAAAAACTATTGACGAGGATGAGTAAGTATCTAGCGACTAATTTCAACAATGAGAAAAGGAGGTGAGATGATGAAGCAAGAGAGTCTTGACAAATGGTTCCTTAGACAGGATGTAATAGACCAATTGCGAGCAGAAGGTGCTGATACGGAAGACGATGCGCAACTTTATGCCAACCGCATAATGGAACTGGCTCAATTAGATGAAGCCGAACACAAATCTCTCAAAGATCCATTTGACCGTTCAGTTGCTCTAGTCTTTGAATTAGTTCGTACTGAAGGCCTTAATCCTTGGTCGATTGACCTTGAAAAGTTTATCCGCCTCTTTAGTAAAAGAATCCGCAAGGGTAGTGGAGAGTTAGACCTGCCTTCTTGTGGACGCCTAATTCGTCTTGCGTGGGGTGTGCTTAGGCATCAAGCCGAAGATCTGTATGGCCGCGCTCTTTTGGCGGACGAAGAAGAAGAGTCTGACTTTAATTTCCTCGGTGGCTGGGAGGTGGAATTTGATGATGCAGAATTTGCCTTTACCAATAATGTTCTAACCGGTGAAGCCGACTCCACATTACCCAATTTATTCCAAGAGAGGGTGCATCGGGACGAAGGCCGGCCTGTAACGCTCGGTGAATTACTCGGTGCACTTAGAGAAGCCTGTGTCGAATCAGAAGAAGTCCGCCTGCGTGAAGAACACCGTAAGCGCCATGCAGCAGCAGTCAAGAATGCGATTTCTACCGTTGGGAATAAAATGCATGATGAAAATTTGGAAAAAGATCTTCGCCTGTGCTGGATTTCATTCCGCGATGCCTTACAAGCCGATGGTAAATCAAGCAAAGCACCACTGCCTCTGTCTGCAGTCAAAGATGCAATTCGCCTGCAAATGATTACCGAATATGGCTCTGAGCCAGAAGATATTGACGAGCAAGCATGGGTTACTACTCTTCTATCTAGTTTACATCTTACTCATTTGGGAGTGATTGACTTGTGGCAGGAAGATGCACCAGATGGGCCAATTCACATTCGCGACAAACATCATCAATTACTCACTTTTGAAGCGGTAATGGCAATTTGTGAACGAGATGCTAATGAACGCGCAAAGGCTGCTGAAGAAGAGATGGGTGGGACAGAGCGCTATCGCATAAAACAAGAGGCATTAGTCGCAAGGGCTATGGCTGCTAAGGCTGCTGAAGAGGTAGAGTTATTATCACGCCAAGAGGCGGCTCTTGCTGCAATAGATGCGGCGGTTGCAAACAAAGAGGAGATAACCTCTGCCGCAATAAACCAAGCCGCTACTGATGCGGACCCCATCCCAGCAGCAATGTTGGACATTATTACCGACGGGGGTGTAAGTGGTGAGTAAACCTGGGCTAGAAACTCTCATTGAAGCCACATTATTTGGTGCAGGTCGCTCGATGACTCCAGAGGAACTTGCAGAAGGGTTGAGTGCTGATGTTATTGAAGTAATCCACGCCCTCAATTCTCTTCATTCATCATTAAAGCGTCGCCGCGGCGGTGCAATCCAACTTTCGGAAGTCGGACACCGCTGGGCTCTTGAAGTGAAACCAAAACTAGCAGATTATCTCCCGCAATCTGCCAAGCCAACGGTTTCAGAGGCACATCTCAAAACCCTTTCACTCATTGCATATCATCAACCCATGTCACAGACAAGATTGGTGGAACTACTCGGCCCAAAGGCTTACGACCATGTTAGAGCACTTTCCAACGCGGGGTTAATTGACCGTCGCAGAGATGGAAATACACGCCGCCTTTCTACAACGAGGAGGTTTTCTGAAATGTTTGGATGCCCACATAGCGATAAGGGCAAGGTACGAAAATGGTGGCGAGAGCAGGTGGATAAAGCTGGACTTACCCAGGGTGCTGAACGTCCTGCTGCATTATCACCAGAAACCGGACAGACGCTTCTTCCTGTATCTGAGGAAGAATGATCGCACTCAACCAGTTGATTGTGAATTCGGACGGGTAATCGGATATCTCTTTTGTATTCACCCGAAGTTTTTAAAATAAACTGACTTTTCTCACTTACATGACTCATCTGTGTCAAAGGGTATTTTCACGCAGTTTTTTTAGGGCGCTAACGACAGATTGTTGAGTGATAGGGCCATCGTGGTTATGCACGAATTCTACAATTTTCTCTATCTCTCCGCCAACTGCTCCGGCAGAAACTGCCATATTTTTCGCATGTAGCTTCATGTGTCCGGCTTGTATTCCGGCAGTAGAAAGAGCAAATAAGGCGGCTAAATTTTGTGATAATCCAGTTGCGGCAATAACTCCTGCCAATTCTTGTGATGACTCAACTCCAAGGATATTCAAATTAGCCTTGGCTGCAGGATGTACCTTGCTTGCACCGCCAACAATGCCGACTGCCATAGGGCATTCAATTGAACCATGGAGATCTCCGTCTGAGTTTACTTCCCAGTGCGTTATTGAGGAATACTTGCCATTGTTGTATGCTGCCCAAGAATGGCATCCGGCTTCAATGGCTCGCCAATCTTGCCCACACGCAACTGCAACTGAACTAATTGCATTCATTATTCCCTTGTTGTGTGTAGCAGCTCTAAACGGGTCGGCATCTGCAAAGTGATATGCATTTATTATTCCCAAAATGACGCTTTCGCCACTCTCGCGGCTACCGTCAAGGGACAATTCTTCGGGAGTCCAAGTCGCAGATGCTCTTGCTAAACGATGACTTGCAAGGTTAGATAATATTTTCAGTTTTACCGATCCTCCAATTAAGGATTCAATATCGGGGGCTATCATTTCAGTCATAGTGTTGACTGCATTCGCACCCATTGCATCACGACAATCAACGAGGATGTGGATCACAAACATTGGCCCTGACATTGATTGAATCGAGCGAGTAAGTATGTCCTTACAACCTCCGCCCAGGCGAATCATTGTCGAGGGTAAACTATTGCACTTAGCGATGATTTCTTCCTTCGCACCAAAGATGATTTTCTCAGCAGCAACATGATCTTCTACACCGATAACCTGCAACTGTCCAATCATTATTGGTTTGTCGTTATTTGTCCTAAATCCTCCCTTGACAAGGCAACGCTTTGCCATATTGGATGCCGCGGCGACAACGCTTGATTCTTCAACTACAAAAGGCACCACATACGGTTTACCGTCAATCACGAAATTTGTTGCAATGCCTACTGGTAATGACATTGTGCCAATGACATTCTCAATCATTCGGTTAGCTGCTTCCTCGTCTAACTCGCCATAATTTTCCAATGTGGCGATGTCGGCAGCACCTAAGAGTGCCATTTCGGCAACCTTTCTGCGTCTTTCAGTAACGCTAAGTTTGTGGAACCCCGGTAGGCGACTATCATCAACAGGCATGCGACTCCCCAATTGCCTCCGGCGCGCCCTCTATCTAATGCCTTTGCCGGTAATAACGAGCAATTGTGCCCTTTCACTTGCTTCGCGCCATGCGCAGCCTCGCATTTCACTCTACGGTAGCCTGTCATGCTGAGGCCAACTTCTATTGGGCAACACATTTCTTTTTCTCAGGAGTGCTATGGTGCCTCGAGTGGTATAATGATTTGCAGCATTAGGCGTTATTAACGCGTTAAAGAATGCGTTAATAAAGCGTTAATCATTCGTTAAATGGCTATTTTTACCGCCATTTATATTACAGTCCAATTTTGCAATTTGCGCCGAGTATTGCCTTTAAGTATTCAAAACCACTCGTTAATATGCGTAAATGCGTCAAACGCTATAAGCCATGAAGTCGGCTGAGAGGAATTATGAGCGAGCGGGCTGAATTCAATCTCAATCTACCTCCGATGCGGTCTAACCCTTTTTCCGGCAGACCGCTTGAATCATCGGAATGGCGCCTATTGGCTGGCCGAAACCAGGTAATGTCGAAATTATTCCGTCTGTTAAAGCATCAATCGCCGCGAATTATTTTGGTAAAAGGGGAACGAGGTTCGGGCCGTACCTCATTATTGCACTCTCTCGCCTCACAAACTGAGCGCTTCTATTCGCTTACTATGCTTCCTTCTGAAAACCCCGCCCATCGTGTGCTTGGAGAGACATTTGCTACTATTGTAGGCTTTGATCAGCCTCATCATTATACATTAACAGTTGAAAAATTAGTTTCTGAAATGGCAGGCCACACTGGCACTTTGCCGTTACTTACTTACGATTATCCAAGTGCAACTGGTGCACAAATGGTCGAAGTATTTGGGCGTTTAGTAGACCATTTGCGCCGTTTCCGAGCATTAGTGCTGATTACAGTTACTCCGGCGCAATTAGCATCCTTTCCCGAGGAGTTAATATCCTCTTTTGATGAAGTGGACGAACTGAAACCTCTTGATGAGGAGGCACTTGATGAATTAGTTAGCCGACGTATGAGTGAGGTCAGCCGTATTCAATGGAGCCTTCCTACGGCATTATCCAAGTGTATTTTGGATGAAACAGGAGGGCATGTAGGCCGCACAGTTCGCTTATTGCGAGATCTTTTTGATTACTCGCGTAAAGAAAAAGAAATCGACGACAATTTAATCAGCCTAAAAGCTGCATTTGATGCACTTGAGGGCGAAGATAGCGAGGGCCAGTATTCACTCATGAGTGGGAAGTATGCGCCCGAATATATTCCTTCTTCAATTGAGGAAGCGCTAGGAGAGGTAGGGGTACCTGACGATTCTGCCGCTATTGTAGGCAAAACCCATGCACCTTTGGAGCCAAATAGCACTATTGCCGTCCAAAGTGAGGGGATACCAACTAAGTCCTCTATGATGATAGATCCGGTTGATGAAGGCAAGAAAGAGCGGATAACAGATATTCTTGAGGATGAAAACAATGCTGATATTCCCTTTGAGTTTAGCATGTTTGATGGCGGTAATGCCGAATACGATGCTATGGAGGAAGGCATTGAGTCGGTTGAAGCAGGTAATAATGAGGAGTCTGATGATACATCAAATCCAATAGGCGAGTACGATAGTGAATCAAGCCTGCCAATTCCAAGAGGGCCTTTTGGTTCATTGACATCTAGAAACCGTCAAGCAAACTTTGATTCACCGCGTTTTGAAAAAGATAGCAAACTGCCAAATTACACCGAAGCAAGCGAAAAACCAAACATGCAAGATGATGGTTCTGATTTGTGGCTCGCCACAGAAGCCCCTCTTCCGGAAATAGAGACTGAGGAAATCGCAATATCTACTGTTCCGATGCAAAATCAGCATCCAGCACCCCAGCCTCATCAGGGCTATCCAATTCAGGCACATCATTCACTACCACAATCTCATCCACTACCGCACCCACCCGGGGCTTTGCCTGCTAGATTACCCACTGAGCAACCTCTGCCTCCTAATGCACTCCAGCCACATATTCGCCAATATTCTCCACAGCACCGCTCTCACATAACCCCAAATGCCCATTCTATGGCAAATCTAGGCGTTGTTTCGGGTGAGCCGGCGAATATGTTCGCAAATGGCCTTGCAGGCCGTCTCACTGCTTTGAATCAACCACAACCGCAACAACCTCCGCAAAGTGTTGCCTTAAATGCCGAACATCTCCGTAATTTATGTTCAAATGAGGCATTTTTAATAGAGACGGCATTACAACGAGAATTTTCTCCAAGTGATGAAGCTTTAATGAATGGATTAAATGTAAGGCGCCCAAGAATGTCACAATTATGCAATGGCTTGCAGAAAGCAGGGATCTTCAAAGTTCGCAAAATGGGCCGTTCTCGTCTCTTTTCAATTACAAACGATGCAAGGGCTCAGATGATTGCATGGGGTTTGCTGGAGGGCTAATTATGACTGATGAAGAACAGAGTTGGCAAGTAGTTTGGTCCAAACAATTTCCTCGCGTAGCAGCAATTGCACATTATGGTGATGGAGTAATAGTCGCAGCCGGTACAGATGTAATCTGTATCGATGCAGGCGGAAATACGCGTTGGAAGTCAACTTTCCCCTTTGCAGTATATAGTATTGGTATTTCAGATGAGACAATTGGTTTACTATGTGGCCAAGGGTTTCACCTTCTCAACATTGTAGATGGTACGCCTTTACACGAAGGTAGGTCAACTACTGGCGGGTTCAATGGCATACTCCCTCGCGTAGGAGGGGGCTGGGTCTTATCTGATAGAGTCGGCCATTTGCATCTATTCAACGGCAATGGAGTCGGTGTGCGTCGTGTTAATGTTGGTTCAATACGCCGCCTAATCGGTTGTCTTGACCGTGAACATCTATTGCTTCAAGATGAAAAGGGTCACTTACGCTGCCTCCGTTTAGTTCAGCAAGATAGCGACCGAATGGTAGATGAGCGAATCTGGTCATGGATGAGTGAGTTACATGATGGACATCTTTTGGCCCAATCAACTGATGGAGAAATATGGGTCGGTGTACCTCACCCCTTCGGATGGGATGAACTTCAGCGTATCGAAACTATTGGCATGGAACCTCTCGCTTCAACTCGCACAGCCGATGGTTGGTGGGTGCTTGAATTACAGGGTAATTTATGCCGTTTGCCGCCTATAGAACATGATGCTGCGCTCATTGGCGGCGAGCATTTATGTGGCAACCGAATTGACCGAATTGTAACATCTACTCGCGGCGGATTGCTACGCTGGTGGGAAGCTCCACATCTTGCAGTTCAGCGACGTGCCCAAACGCGACAACTCGTCGCTGAAGAAAAGCAAAGGATGGATTGGGAACATCGCGCCCAGATTTTCCATGCTGCACGCAAGGCTGAGGATGAAGGAATATTGTCCAAAGCAGTAGAATTGTACCAAACTTTGGGAAGAAGCGAGGATGTGCGGCGAATATTGGAAAAGCAGAGGGAGGGTAATTAGGTGTCCAAACTTCAGGACAAAGTGAGTGAGGAAAAATTAATCCACTACCTTGAACTCACTTCTAAAGCACGTGCTAAAGCCACACCAATCCCCAATGAAGGGACTGAGGATAATAATCGCCTTCAGGTAATGTTGCGAATGGCAGATGATTATTCTTCAGATGCAAAGCACTTCATGGCCAATGGAGATTATGTAAGGGCATTTGGGGCTATTAATTATGCTCACGCTTGGATTGATGCGGCGGTAAAAATCGGCTTATTGGATGGGCATGGTGACGATGTACTCTTCACACTCCCCTAAGTTGAGAGTTTTTGGAAGTCTAGTTTGCTTACAGGTGCGTCATAATAGGCTGGTAATTTTGCCTATGTCCTCAAGTTGTTGCTGCATTTGAATTAGTTTATCCTGCGCATTAATAATTACCGGTTGCAATACTTCTTCAAGACTTCCGTTTAAGGAATAAATGTGTTTTGGCCGCCCCCTACTTCGCAATTGTTGAGGCACTATTCTGATCGCATTAATTGATTTTAATTCATTTATTGCAATGCTAACTTCGGGTTGCCTTAGATTACAAATATTCTGGATGCTTACGCTATCGAGATTATCGTGGCGGTGAAGGCAAATTAGTACATTTGCAGTAGAGTGATTGAGGCCAAGTTGTTTGAGTAAAGATATGAGTTCCATTGCCAATGGAATTGGTAAACCTCTCGCCTCAGGGACAGCATTTGCAGCAGCATCAATTTCGGCCATATTCCGTTTCCGTATTCTTGTCAATAATAAAGGCAATACCGACAATAGTCAATATTGCGCAATTTTTCGTTTTTTTTTTGAATACAAATACTATTTTGCGAACAATCACACGGCAAAACAGACGCAATGAAGAATACTTTGTGTCGCGTTGCGGGGAATAGAAATGTTAGATGAAGAAGAAACAGGCGATGCATGAAGTAGACATTGCATCACTCAATAAGGCGAAGGCGCTTTCCGCCGAGAACTTCAATTACCGAGCAACCAGCATGGTGCAAACGCTTTTTCAACTCTTTATCAACAGTAAGAACTGGAATATTCTTCTCCTTTGCAATAACAAATAACTGATCGTCAGTGTGCTTCCCATGACCCTCTTTCGTCTCCATAACCTGTGCTTTTTGCCTCAGTAAATCCAACAGCAAATTGCTTCTATTTTTCTCCTCAAGTTTTACCAATTCATCCTCAACAGTATCAAGCAGGATTAGTTGAAATGGACCAACTACACTTTGCATTCCGTGGTCAAGGTTAATTCGCCCCTCAATCAAGGCAGCCCAACCGCAAGCATCCACTAGAATTTCTTGCATGCCTTGTCGCCTCCGAATTAGGCTACGACTCCGTATCCGATTAAGCGCCAGCGTGTGCCGACGCGACGAGATAGACTAACTCTTGCTCCATCTTCGGTAACGACAGGTAGGCGAAGGGACAGAGTTGCTTCGCCCTTTCCTACATTTGAAACTATTCCGACCGAAGTCGCAGTGGATACGTTAACCATCAACATTTCTCCACCTTGCAATGGTGCTACCTTTTCTGGAGTATCGCTATCCCCGCCAACCATTTCTTTCATCAAATTAATTTTTATTTTCATTGATTCCCGAACAGGAGGAAGTTGGCCTCGCTTAGCCACGACTTGCCCAGAGAGATTATCTGCAGTAGTAAATACTGGATCAAGTGGAGTAGCCATGCCGCACAATCCACCTGCGTGCATTGAATCCAACTCTTTCCCCCCACCTTTCATGGTGATGACTTTAGTAAGAATTGGTTTGTAATGAGATTTATTTCCCTTCTCAATTTTTCGCCCTGGTCCAATTTCAATTTCATCGCCAATTTCAAAAGTTCCAGATACAATACTTCCACCGATTACTCCTCCCTTGATTTTGGCGGGGCGAGTTCCGGGACGATTAATGTCAAATGAACGAGCTATGTGCATAACTGATTTTTCCTCCTCTTCACGATTTGGTGTTGGGATGAAATGTTCAATTGCGCCAATTAGAATATCCAAATTCACATCATGGTGAGCAGATACTGGGATAATGGGTGCATTTTCGGCAATTGTGCCTTCGAGAAAGGTCCTGATTTCTTCGTGTGATTCAATAGCACGTTCTCGATTAACTAAGTCAATCTTATTTTGAACGATGACAATGTTTTCAATGCCGGCGATTTCCAAAGCCATTAGGTGCTCTCGAGTTTGTGGTTGCGGGCAAGTTTCGTTTGCAGCAACCATTAACATTGCTCCATCCATTATTGAGGCACCAGTGATCATTATTGCCATTAGGGTCTCGTGCCCAGGTGCGTCAATGAAAGAAACAACTCGTTGCAATTCTTTGTCAACATCTTTGCCGCCATCGGGGCGACGTCCAGTAGGGTAGAAAACACCGGCATCGGTTTTGTAGAATGCGGTATCTGCATATCCCAATTTGATGCTGATGCCACGCTTGCGTTCTTCTGAATGTGTATCGGTCCAAATGCCAGATAATGCTTGAGTAAGTGTAGTTTTTCCGTGGTCAACGTGACCGACTAAGCCAATGTTGACGGATGGCTGATTTGGTAATACTCTTGCCATCTTATTTCGCCTCAATACTTAGTGTTTTTCTCGGGGAGGGACTCAATCCTCACTTGCCGAGTCACCAGTATTGAAGATTTCTGCAAGAGACTTGTTGCCATGTTTTACAACCTTTAGGTTGATTTGACGAGTATCTTGAGTAATAGTTGCTCCGCGGAAAGTTCGGCGTTTTCGTAGTCCATCGGGCTTGTAGCGGTAACGCTTACTCTTTTTGTTGACAATTTTGTGCCCTTTGTAGCCTTGGCTTGCGGTAACTAGAATTTCCTTTAGGGCACCGCCTAAAAGTTCATTTCGCATTGGAGTTCCTGTTTTATCAGAACCACCTGAAATTTCAAGAGTATATCCTGCTAAAGTGACTTCTCCTTCACCGATAAAAATACCGTCAATGGAATCTCCGATGGTCTTTCCAAGTAATTGATTATAATTTGTACCACTAATTGTACACTTGTAGGACTTACCATTATTGGATGGGTCTGTGTCGTTAATCGTGGTGATGAATGAGCTCTTTTCTCCAGCCATGTGATTACCTCAGTAATGCGGCGACCGCCGGCCCCTATTTAGCCTCACCGCCACAGAAACAGTTGCTATTTCTTTGAATTATTGCGAATAATTGCCGGAATAAGCAATTCCAAACGCTTGGCAACATCACTAGGTAGGGCATGCGGCATTGAGAAATATTGGGTTCGACCACGCCCTCCCTCTAGCGCAGTATAACGGGACATAATGAAATTGCACTTGACCATCATTTTGAGATATTTCCACAATGTAGTGTGGCCACGAGGTTTGACTTCATATTCTTCACAAACAACGCGGTATAGTTTCTCAACATCACCGGTTACAATTTGGTTTGCCTTGTTAAGGCGACGACATATCGCTAAAAAGGCAATCATGGAATGTAGTGGAAGAGTTTCTATTGCTGCTCCATCAACCATCACTTGAGGCTGAGTGCTTGATACTGCATTTACATCTTTAATGGTAATTTCTTTACGGCCAGCATTTTCACAACGCTTGGCAGAAGCCTCAAGAAGTTCAATGGCTAAGCGAGCATCACCATTAGAAGAACTTGATTCGGCGATAAGTTGCAATATTTCATCACTATACGACCCAGGGACTAATGCTAACTCTGCGCGTTGTTTGGCAATATTGTATAACCCCTCTTCATTATACGGGGCAAGGCGCAGGTGGTTTGAGCGACCAAAGCGTGAAATTACTGCACTTTCGAGAACGTTAAGCACATTCTCTTGGCTGATTAGAATAAGGGAAAGGGTTCCTTGGGTTTTTTCACCTTCGTCAATTCGTAAAAGTTGGTATAAGACATCATCACCAGATCTGCGTAATAGATGGTCAACCTCATCCAAAACGACAATAAAATGGGTGTTCTCATTTCTCATGAGTCGCCTAATACTACGTAATAACTCTCCACTCCCCAAGCCCCTATCGGGGTGCCGTTCGTCAAATGTTTTGATTAAATGCTGAAAAACCTGTGGCTTTGTGGTAACATTTCGGCAATTGATATGAATGGCCTTTATTGATTTTTTTTCGGCAAACTTTTTTTCAACGTCTGTACAAAACCGCCTTGTCATTGCGGTTTTGCCCGAGCCAACTCGTCCTGTAATTATTGCTCGCCCACTACTATTATTTTCGAAAACTCCTCTCATCATTGAAGCCAAATTGGTAATTTCATTATCCCTGCCAACTAATTCTGACGGAATGTAGTCAAAACTAAAGTACTCTGTATGTTCAATAACGAGGCCAGCCCCGATTCGGTCAAGATAGTCGCTCATAGACATTCAAGGTAAACGCCAACCGTTATTGAACCTGCGCTTCAAAATCAACTCAGTCTTGGCTGAATAAAGGTGATTCTGCCGAAGCGTTCGGGTTGATTGTGATTACTCATGTAAGGTTTCTTGCAATAACTAACTTTTGAACTTCTTGTGTACCTTCGTAAATCTGGGTAATTTTTGCATCTCTAAAGAACCTCTCAACTGGGAATTCCTTTACAAACCCATATCCTCCGTGGATTTGAACCGCTCGCTCTGCAACCCACATAGCAGTGTCGCCAGCCTTCAATTTGGCCATGCTCGCTTCTAAACTATGCCTTGGTGCGCCATTTTCATAATGTTGTTCTTTTGCCCAAGCCGCCTTGTATACCATCATTCGACTACATTCAATTTCAGTAGCCATATCTGCCAAATAGGAAGTAATCATTTGATGTCGGCCGATTGGAGTACCGAAGGTTTCTCGCTCACGCGAGAACTTGAGAGCCGCTTCAAAAGCCCCTTGGGCAATTCCAAGCGCTTGAGCCGCAATACCAATTCTGCTATTATCAAGAGCATTCATGGCGATGCTGAATCCCTTGCCGACTTTCCCAAGAACATTTTCCACAGGAACAATGCAGTCATTCAACTCGAGAGTACAAGTATCCGAAGAACGAATACCCAACTTATCTTCCTTTTTGCCTACAGTAAAACCCTCAAATGTCTTCTCTACAATAAATGCGGTTACTCCGCCATGCTTTTTGACTCCATAATCAGGGTGTCCTGTAACCTTTGCAAATAAAACGTAAATGTCAGCACTCGCTCCATTTGTGACCCACATTTTTAGTCCGTTTAATTTGTAGTGGGTTCCGTCTTCTGAAAGTGTGGCCTTGCATGAAAGTGCTGCTGCATCTGTCCCTGCTCCTGCCTCTGAAAGTGAATATGCGCCTACTTTGTCAGCACCAAGTTGAGTGAGATATTTTTGTTTCTGCTCTTCAGTACCGTGTAATGATATTGTCTTGCAACAAAGACCGACATGCACACAGTAAAATACAGCAAATGAGGCATCCACTCTTGCTAATTCCTCGATGATAATTGCTTCACTAATATCATCAACAGGCATTCCACCGTATTCCTCGGCGATGGTAATTCCCTGGAGTCCCAACTCGGCAAATGCAGCCCATTCTTCAATAGGTGCAATTTGGTTTGCGTCTCGATGTTCTATTGTTGGTGTAAGTTCGGCTTCAGCCCACTCTCTTACCATCTCACGAATCATGCTATGTTCGTCGGTTTCTGCGAAATTCATTTCCTCACCAATTGCTGCGAAGGGTGCTTGTATGATAATTCCTCGCTTGTTCCATTTAGTCATTTATATTCAAATGCCCCTATAGTATAAGCAATAAAGGAGATACCTTTCGCCGAGAATTGTCGGAGGCATGAACATGGAAGAAGAAGAATTGATGGAATTTACCGTAGCACACCGAAGAAAATATAATATTGAACACATTTGGTTTCAAGAAAAAGAGGAAGTATTGACTGTAGGAATTTCTGATTTCCTAGCCCAAGATATCGGCGATGTATTGCGAGTCATTTTGCCGCAGGCAGAAGATGAATTGGATAAGGGAGATGAAATGTTTTCCCTTTGGACTGCAGAAGGAAAACAAACCTTCCGTTCCCCTTTTGCCGGAACAATTACCGAAGTAAATGGTGAGGTAGAAATAAACCCTGATTTGGTAAACGAGTCTCCTTATGATCTCGGTTGGATGATTATTGTCCAGCCACATGAATTTGATGTTGAAGACTTGCTCGACCCAGACGAGTATGTCGACACCCTTGCTGAAGCCTGAGCGCAGAGAATTTCTCAGTCAATACATAGTGACTTGAGTGCTTGATGTTATTTGCTTGCTATTCGTTGTTGCACTTGAGGTTTGTATTGGGTGGATAGTGGCCGCCTATTTGCTGATTAAAGTGAATATTTCTGCATCAAATCCAATTAGTTTCGTTGCACTAGAATATGCGTTGGGTACTCCGCTGGCAGAAACTTTAGCCCCGCTGCGAATCACCTCAACCTCGTCATTCTGACTAGGTGGTAAGCGAATAGAAATGTGATGCCCTGCATCATTCCTTCCAACAATGCTCATTCCTCCTTTGAGTTCAGCCATTATGTCAAATCCAATATTTCGCTCAACCTTTTCAACTCTAATTTCCACTGGCATCGGTTGATTCCAAGTCGTTAATATTTCTTGCCGTAGTGACATGAATCTAGCCGCTTCAACTTCTGCAAATAAGTCATCTAATGAAGGACCCGAATGTGTTCCATCTTCCGAACTACTATCTGAGGCTATGGCTTCACTTCCACCATCTTCAAGCAATCCACTTGTGCCGTCATTTTCATTATCATCTGGAACTGCCGAGAACATTTCTGCTACCTCATCCGGGACTTCACTTTCATCTGGAACTGCCGATTCAATTTCAACAATCTCGGTTGGGGGTTCTTCCACCTCCGGCCCTTCTTCCTCGTCAGTTATTGTGCCGTCATTTTGCTTTGCTGCAATAACTATCCCTGCACCAACTGCTGCTGCCGAACCAGCTGCAATTGCCGTCCAAGATTCCGGAGGCAGTTGATGAGCCAAATCATCAATTAACCCAATCAAAACACCCTGCAATTCTGCTTTTTCCTCAGCATCAGTAGAATTTGAAATCTGTGCCTGTAAATTATCAACTGTTTGTTGAGCAATTTGCTGATGCTCTTGTGGAATCAGTGAGATTAGCACATCTAACGGATCGTTATCTATTAGAATTTCTTCGTTACCTGCACTTACGGAGGCTGTTTCAGAATTTTCATCTTGTGTAAGAATGTCGGATTGGCTAGAAGAAAGAGCCGATGCCATGGCGACTTCCATTGAATTGCTCTCTGAAGAATCATACATTCTGATTTTCCATTCACCTTCATCGTATATCTCAAACTCAACTGTACCTGAAGTTTGACCATTGACGGGATGAACTTCATATGGTTCATTATCCGAATAATTCTTTTCAGGTGGGCCGTAAAGGCCAATCCAAGAGCCACGTTCTGCAGGCCAAGGCGGTGCGGTGAAAGAAATAGTAATCAAATCTGAAGAAGTGGAAAGAATTGCTAGGGTGGGCTCAGGTGCATCCCAGCCCATTTTTTCAAACAAGGCCATCCATTCATGGCGGTCTATTTTTTCATTGCCGTTTTCATCAATAACTTTGATTATTGAACCCATCAGCCATGGGGGAATGTCGGCAACGCCTAGATTAGCGATGCCTTCGCGTAATTCAAATGGATCTAAAACGTCATTTCCATCTAGGTCCATCTTTGTAAACATCATGCCAGGAGTGAATCCCTGTTCTGCCATGAATCCTGCTAACTTGTTGAATAGCGCGTTTGAATCAACTTCGGTCATGGCATTTGCATTTGAGCGATTTTGCCAAGCCTCGGTTGCATTTGCTGAAAAATCATTCATCCGCTGCTCTGCAACGACGACCATTTGTTGTCCTTTCTCAGTCTGTGCCAAGGCAGCGCCGCTTGCTCCAGCAACACCACCCAATGCCACAGTAGCAGCCTGAGAGGCAACACTTGAATGAATTACGCCCCCTACGACAAATGAGAATATTGAGAAACAACAGGCGATATTCGAAATTCTTTCACCACCTTCTTCTCCAAATAGAATAGAAAGGACAATTGTGGCGGCAATTCCGTACCCGCCCATCTTGTACCATTGGGCATATGGGGTGGCTGACATGAACTGCCCACTACCTTATGACTTGAAGCAGTTTCGTTTCACTTTCTATGCAAACTATTGAAAGGATTCGTGGTCTTGAACTCACATTATTGCCTACGGCATTAGAAATATTGACTGAGATTGGGCCATTGTTTCCAATCTCCATGCTGCCACGGAAGGCTGCAAAGAACTTCTTCAACTTCATCTAATAATCCGAGGTTGCGCTCAATCTGAATTAGATGAAGCCAATTTTTTAGAGCACCTAACTGAGGCCCAGGCGAGAGTTTCGTGTGCTGCATAATCCACTCGCCGCTGGCAAGAGAATCGCCATTTGTCCGAGATACACTGAGTTCAGAAAGGCGCTTGTGAAATGCGATACATTCTGTTAACGATGGACCTTCGCCGCCAGCATCCGCCCATGCCAAATCCATACGCTTTACTTCACCTAAATCAGATGCCAATAAATGTGAATAAACTCGTAACTTCCCTTCTGGCTCCCCAATTGGGAGGCTTTTTACCCACCTCCTTAGGTTTAATACTCGGCGTATTTGGGAGGTAGAAAGTTTGCATTTTTTCAATTCCTTTTCAAGCCCGCCCGCCGCAGCATTTGTGAGTAGTAGCGCAAGGCGTGCTTCAATTGAAATGCCCTGCAGATGTGAACTCATTTGTGCAATTATCGCAGTATCATTTTCATCCCATTCACTCGGCAATATGCGATTTAATAGCCCATCAACCGCCATGCGATGTAAGATTACTCCTGCATTATATCCCGCTAGTATTTTGCTCAATTCGATCCAGATTCTTTCCGGTGCAACCATTCTCAACATATGTTGTTGGTCTAGTAAGGATTTTCCCAATTGCAAATCAGCTGAACATAAATTGCCTTTGCCTAGGTCCATAAAACGGTAGGCCCGAATTACTCGCAAACCGTCTTCACCTAAGCGTAGCCTGGCATCACCAACTGCGCGAAGACATCGGTTTTGTAAGTCGATTTGGCCATCAAAAGGGTCATGCAATAATCCTCTTGCAACATCGACAGCCATAGCATTGAAGGTAAAATCACGCCGCGATAAGTCAAGAACAAGCGATTTACTATACTCAACTGAATCAGGTCGTCGGCCATCACCATAAGTTCCCTCTCCACGCAAAGTAGTAGTTTCAATCAAATCATCACCTGCTCGAAGAGTAACAGTTCCAAATGCAACTCCCGTGGGTATCGCATCGGGAAATAATTCAATCATCTCATCAGGAGAAAGGTCAA
Source organism: Methanobacteriota archaeon (assembly GCA_018649825.1). Classification (GTDB taxonomy): domain Archaea; phylum Thermoplasmatota; class Poseidoniia; order Poseidoniales; family Poseidoniaceae; genus PSPT01. The sequence continues at coordinate 23 of JABIHC010000026.1, read as the reverse complement.
CGGCAAAATCCCAGTCCTTTGGG
>JABIHC010000005.1 GCA_018649825.1 Methanobacteriota archaeon | reverse complement strand
TGTAAAAACTGCTACTTCCATTCATCGCAATCAATGCAAAAGCACCTGATTCAAGGCTCAAATTGTCCATGTTTACAAGACGATCTACATTTAATTCAAACACCTTATTTCCGCCTGCGACTAATGCCCAATTGGTCAAGTCAACAGTTTCATTTCCTGAATTAAGTAACTCTACCCATTCTCCATCTGGCCAAATTGAAACATCTGCACCTAGGGGGTCGGACATTACTTCATTGATGAATACACTTGTGTTCTCAGCAACGGTAGTGCCTGGTGTTGGCAGTCCGGGTGTAGGATAGGGAGTTGGAGTCCAAGGCTGGGAAAGGTCGGAAGTATTTGTTAAAGAGACATTTTCTCCGTAGTCGTTTATCCAATGAATCGCATCAACAATTTCCCCCATTTGGTTAATCAAACAAAGACTATTATAATCATCCCAAAGTCGCGTTTCAGAAGTTAACTGAAGTAAGCGTATACCTCCTGCATCAATTAGAGTTCCTGTCTGAGTTGAGTTAACAACCATACTTGATGAGTCCAAGTAAGTAATGTTACCAATGCTATCCATTATTTTCCAACCCATTAAGTCTAAGGGGTTAATGTCAATATTCATTATTTCAATCCATTCTCCATCGGGGAATGCAGAGCCATCAGTACTGCTGTTAGGCATTACCTCTGTAAATCTAATCATATCGGTGCCATTAATTGTTGCAGGGATGAAAGGCACATTAGTTTCACCTGGCGAAGGGAATATTGAATACGACCAAACACCACCTTGATTTGCTGAAATAGAGACTCCTGGTTGAGTATTTGACCATTGCACTGTTTGGGCTTTGCTGCCATTTGGCCATATCAAATCAAGACTTTCTTGACCATTATTTAGAACTCCATAATTTGCCGTAGCATTTATTGCAATTACTGCACTTTCACCTGGGCCAAGTATCCATGAGGTATTATTTGCAGCATCATATCCAACTAGGTGAGTTTCATTAAATTCTATCTCATTTCCAGCAGAATCCTTTGCCGACCATCCCGATAAATCAAAGTTAGTTGAGCCATTATTCATCACTTCAAACCATTCACCACCAGGCCAAACTGCATTGTCAGATGAAGGCCAAGGATTAGCCATGATTTCAGAAATCACGAGATCAGAAGGGTAGATTGTTGGCGGTGTTGCTCCCGAATTTGATGAACCGGGGGTTGGGCCATTTGAGGTGATCCAATCTGCTGCCGCATTTGCAGTGTTTTCCACATATGATGCGCCGGAAACAGCATTGGTCCAACTGGCTTGGTCAACTGCAATTCCAGATGCATCTTTGAGAGTGAGATCTTCTTGACTATTAGTGAGCCAAAAATTTGTTGAGGCATTTCTTGCAAGTACCATCCAATCACCTGGTTGAATTGTCCATGTGCTACTATTACCTGCTTCATATCCAACAATACTTGAACTATCAAAGTTCAATATTTTTCCGACTCTATTTTCCAATGTCCAACTTGAAACATCAACGGGTGAAGAACCTGTGTTGATAATTTCTGCCCATTCTCCGCCAGGCCACGCCGCGTCATCGGGTGTGGAGCTTGGGTTCGGCATCGCTTCATTTAGGCAAATAGTGCCAGTACAAGCATAGGAGCGAGCTCCGGTGGCCGATACCTCTTGCATACTTGCTAAGGGGGCAAAGGACATCCCTATCATTAACAAAATCAGTGTTGTTGTGCGTATTATTGTGCTATTATTCATTTTTTCACATCCTCAAAGGAAGCCAAAGGCGTCGAGTTTTTGCGCAAAGGTATACATCATAATTGGAACAAGTATTATTCCCATTCCATGTGACCTTCTAATGCCGATTCTTGGAGGCATCAACCCCATTACAGTACCAACAATTAGCACTCCCATGCCAACCCATCCTGTTGAGAGATATACAAGAATGGTGACGAAAATAATCACTGATAATACCATCATTTGCAGTGGGATCATCTCATGTAATTTGAGGACGCCCTTGCCGACAATAACCATCATTGGTACTGCGATTAATCCGGCGGCAATTGTTACTGCAATAAGGCGAATAAAATCGGATGTTGGCGAAATGCCCGACCATGTGTCTATTGGATACATCATTTTTAGGGCGAGGGTTGCTCCACTTCTACTTCTGCCAACGATGTATAAGAAACCAAGAACCATTACTGTAACTGCAGTGTTTACTGCGGATAAGATTGCAATAATTTCCAAATCTTGTTCGGAGTGAGGGTCATCAATGATTTCTCCTGCTGCTTCCCTGCGTGCGCGTTCAAGTATCTCTTCGTGGGAGATTACCGGTAGCATTTTGTTGTCAAAATCCATGTCCCAACCTTCCTCTCCTCTAACTTTAGCGACTACATTTCTTCCACCCATTACCAGCACAGTTGCTTGTGCAGCGGTCATTCCGGGCAAAATTGCCATCCATGCTCCGGCGACTGAGGATAAGAAACAAGGTATCATCAGAGGCTTTGCCTCAGGCAAATCCCATTCTTGCTTTTGAGGAGGTAACTCACTTGTTGTCATGTAAATATCAATCAAGTTGGCTATGCCGAATAAGCCAGCAAGGCTAGGTAGAAGTAAACTTGCATTTGGCATTCCAACAGGTGAACGAGCAGGTAGGCTAAAAACCGCCCACCCGTAAAATCCAGCCAGTAAGAAAAAGGCAGTTGCAGCAATCATTCCTGCAACACGGGAATCTCCTCCAAGCCTCCCTCCAGAAAGCAATTGAAGCCACTTCGGCCAATCGAGTTTAGTTGTCTCGGTAACGAGCAATAGTGCGGAAATGCTGAGAAGAATCCATGGGAGCTGCCCCCTCATTTCTTCATAGAAACCAAGTTCGGGTCCGAAAAGAATCCGGGCACCGAAAATCAGTGGTAAAGAAAGAAGTAACCCTAGTTGTGAACCTCGTGCAGAATAGCCAACACCCTTAGGTGCATTACCGGCCAAGAGCATTCGGTGACCCGGCAATAAGGAGAGTGCAGTATCTCCGTCAGGTGCGCCAATTAGAGCAGAGGGAATATAATTTAGGAATGTGTGAACTACGCCACAAGATACAATAATTGCAGCAACTGCTGAAAGAGGGATTCCTATTGCAAGCATTGCAGGCGATAGGGAAAGCAATATCAATGCAACATTATTGACGTGAAAACCGGGAATTAATCCCGTCAGGCTACCAAGTAAGATGCCGCCAAATAAGGCTCCATAGAGCCACATAAGGTCAACTACCCACATTTCCATATTTTCACCTCCACTCATTCTGGTACACTATTTTCATCAAGCGGGTCTGATTCCGCCAAATACTCTTCCGCATCGGAATGTCCATCTCCATCAGAATCAGATTCATTAATATCAGTCCCAAGGGCAATTTCCTTTGAATCAGATAATCCATCTTCATCGGCATCATCAACGATTCCTGCGGAAAGACATAGTTGCATTGAACGTGAATCCCTATCCTCAATCTCAATTAACCTTCCAGTCCAAATCTCGCTGCTATCGTGTAATGCGACAATTACATTAATGTCAGCAGGGTTAATGCAAAGTTTTTCATTTGTCCCCGGTCTTTCCAACCACCAAGAAGTTGTTTCTATTCCTGTATCGGAAGTTTCAGTTGTTGAGTTGAGTATTCCATCAATTGTTACCATTGTATTGGCTGAATATCTCCATATTAGAGGCCCATTATTCCATGAGAGGCTTGAGGGAGAGGGGATTGGTCCAGCCTCATCCCAGTAATTTGCAGTAAGCACAATTTTCCCATCACTTTCACTCCATCCAACACTTACATTGACAACTAATTCTTGCCCTGCTTCTAACCATGCATCCCGGGCACTTTGGAATTCTGTTTTTATCAAAACATTTCTGCTTTGATAATTAGGGCCATCTCCGATATATCCGGTCGCTTCTGCTGACCCTGGCTCAAGGCTATAAGCCATGTAAGCAGAAATTGTGTACATTTGTTCTGGATTTTCAAGATAATATACCGGTCTAGCAGCAATGTCGCCAAGTAAATCTTGAATATCATCTGGATTTATTGTCACTTCATCTCCACCGTCATCAATACACCACATATGGCGCAAGCCGGACCAAACAAAGCGTCCTGACCAAGTACTTTTATGAGACATATTTGCATTTTGAATGAATGTGTCCAAATCATCTTCCGCAGGTATAATACATGCAATTTGGCCTTCAGTTGGACCTTCTAACCACCAAAGTCCGTCGTCATCAACCATCGGCACCCCTTCAATAACCACTAATTTATTATCGTTATAAGACCATTTTGAAATGTCATCCCATTCCAATTCAACGATAATTGGCAATACAGTGTAATCAACTAGGATTTCAGGCCCCTGTGCATACATTACATAGCGCATTTCTTTTTCATCGTAATGGATTTCACCTACAACTGTGATTTTTGAACCTGCTTCAATCCAAGTTCCGGTTGCACTACTTACATAGAGTTTCAATTGATGCTTGGTATTTGCATAATTTGGATGGTCTGCAATGTAGATGCTAGACCAAGTTGAATCTGGAAGGATTGTCTTTGTAAGGTAGCCTTCAATACGAACCGTTTTACCATCAAAAATCGCAGGGTCGGCACTTATTTCAGTCAGTGACTGGTCAGTAGGCTCTGCAACATCATCTTCTGACCATTGAATTGATCCACTTCCAGTTGCTTGGATCCAAAATCTTCCATTCCATTCAATTACATCTCCAGATGCTTGAATAGTTGAACCAATTGTTGGCAACTTGCCAAATTTATACCAGCGGATTTCCATTACCCCAGTATCATCTTCAAGGATAATGTCTAATCTCTGCTCACCCTGCCCATAGGGGTCCTCAACCCATGAAATAATCCGCCCCTCTATTTTCACAACTTCGTTTACATGCTCGTGCACATCGCCAATCTCTATTACATCTGGTTCTCGTTCAATAGCATACCAGTTAAGTGCGGCGACAAGCAAAACGGAGAGGAAAAACATTGACCATATTTTGCCCATGTACAGCCGAGGTGTAATCAAGGGATATGTCTTACCCCATGTTTGGCTGGTGAATAGATGGCCTTTTTCTGCAAAAAACTTGAATAAATAAGGGTTTGATTGAAGGTGCATGAGCAACCGCCAATAATGAATGGGGTTGTCAAATGCGCGAGCGAGTAATTCGTGATGAAGTCCATAAGGATATTCTAATTACGGCCAACATTGGCAAATTAATTGACACCAGGGAATTCCAAAGACTTCGTTGGGTAAAGCAACTTTCTACCTGTTACTACGTTTTTCCAAGTGCCAATCACAATCGCTTCGTACATAGTTTGGGGGCGTATCATTTGGCCTGTGTGCTTACTGAACAGCTAATGGCAAATCATCCTAATAAATTGAGTGAAGAAGATAGCGAACTGGTGAGAATTGCCGCACTTCTTCATGACATCGGGCACCCTCCCTTTTCACACCTACTTGAAACCCCCGAGGTATTTGCGACATATCATTCTCATGAGCATTGGGGGGGGTTATTGTTGAATAGCAAGGACACCGAAATTGGTGCGGCCATTCATGAAATTCTTGGTGAAGATAGGCTGGGTCGCCTGTTTGCAATTATGAATGGTGATAATGAATATGCAGGGAAGGCAATAGCGCCATTTTTGAAAGAAATTGTTTCCAGCCAGTTAGATGTTGACCGTATGGATTACTTGATGCGAGATGAAGCCAATACCGGCGCCCAAATTGGTGGTTTTGATGTTGAACGGGTTTTCCGGGCTCTTCGATTAAATGACGAGGGAAAATTTTTCGTAATGAATTGGGGGCTGCCGGCAATTGAGGCATATTTAGTTACTCGATTCCATATGTATTCTCAAGTTTATTTTCACAAAGTGAATTTGCTAACTCAAGCATATTTAGTTCGCATGTTGAATCGTGCACGTATTTTGCATTTGGATGGTAAAATAGAGTTGTCGAGGCCATTGAAGAATATGCTCTGTAATGACAAGTTAACGGAAAAAGAGTACATTGAACTATGCGATTCGCACATTATCGTCGCACTTCCCGAATGGGCAGAACATGAAGATGAAATATTGTCTAGCAATGCGAGCCGGTTAATTGCCAGGCGAGATTTCCACAAATCCCTTAGGATTCCCAATTTAACCTTAGAAATGGTAGATGTCTTTAGAGAGCAAGTTGGAAAAGTTGTTGAAGCGAATGGATTTGATCCCAAAGTTGATGTAATTGTAGCGCGGATAGCCAAAACCGGTTATATGCCCTACGAAGAGGGGATTTATTTGCAGGAAGGGAAGGATGTTTCAGAAGTTTCTGATTTGATTCGTTCACTAACAATTCCTACTGAACTTGTGATGGTTTTTGTCCCAGAGTCTGTTCGCGACGAATGTGATGTATTGGCCAGGTCTATCATTAAACCTAAACAGGCGAGTTTAGGGGAGTTCTGAAAACTCTAGCATGCGCGTCGTACTATTTTTTTAAGGACTCTATGGGCGAGCCATGCTAAGTATTGTTTTAGTGGGCCTGGCCGGATTTGAACCGACGACCACCCGGTTATGAGCCGGGGACTCTAACCAACTAAGCTACAGGCCCTACAAGATGGGCGAGAGCATCAATGAAATGAATGATTCGCTTCAACGGATATGAAAAAAGTACATTATTTTGGGTGCTATTAGGTGGTGGGCTTATCATAGTCAAACATTATTGGCAGATTTAGCCTGTTTTGGCGCCGGAAAAAAAGCAAATGGGCAAAATGAGCGTTTGGGTGCCGAAAATAGGGTTTACTTCGGAGCAGTTGGGCGATTTGATTGCATGGACTTATGGGCTTATGTCAATACTATGACCCATAAGGGTTATACCATTAGGTCTATCCCATTTTACTTAGGTGATAGCATGAAGGCAGCCAGAACAAGTATATTCCTTTTGACCATATACGTTGTAAGTATGTTAGCAGCCGCTGCTCCAGCAGTTGCTCAAGGCTCGCCAACTCCAAACATTGACATTCAATGTTCTCCCTCAAATATTGAAATAGATGTTTATCCAGGTTCATCTCGTTTGGGCTCTACCACTTGTACTGCTACAAACCCTACAAACTATGCTGAAGATGTCAGCATCACCGTTCAATCAGATGGCCTTGGATATGCTGCCCCTGGTTCACTAACTGTTCCTCCGTTGGGCCAAATTGATTTCGATATCACGGTCCGTGGGGAACTTCGAGCACCTGAAGGAACTCGTGAACTAAAAGTTTCCGCAGTTGTCACCAATGCAAATGGTGTGGCAAACCCTCAACCAGTAACAAAGACTGTAGCAATCATGGTCGTATTGGTTCAATTCTCCCGCCTCCAAGTAGAAGCAGAGGAACCTTTCACTCAACTCCGCCCCTATGTTGATTACACCTTCGTATTCAATGTTCACAACCAAGGAAATGCCATGGACAAGTTCAAGGTAGAAGTAACTGAAAACTCCATGGCTCGTCTTGAGGATGCCGGTTTCCAAGTACAACTTCCATTAGTTTCTACTGAAATCGAATCCCAATCTCCACCTCAGAAGATTCGTGTTCTCGTTCGTACACCAAAGAATCAAGGATGGACAGACCAATACTACCAACTTGAATTCCAAGCAACAAGTGATTTCAGTTGCCGAACCGAAAATGCATGTAACACCGAGTCACAACAAATCACGATTTATGTCCGTGGTATTTATCTACCTGGCTTTGAAATTATCCCAACTCTCTCAATGCTTGCTTTCGCAGCATCAGTGGCCTTTAGGCGCATCAATGATGAAGATGATGATGAAGATGGCGACGGTAGAAAAAAGCAGTTAAGTGCTGAATAATAGTAATTTTCAGCGCTTTGGCGTTGTTGCAACTACTTAGCCATCCACTGTTTGTTGCTACCAAATAGGGGAGAGGTTGATAACTGAGCACATTAACCGTTAGATGAATTA
>JABIHC010000111.1 GCA_018649825.1 Methanobacteriota archaeon | reverse complement strand
TATCCTACAATATCTCCATCATAATCAACAGTCGCATTTGCCGAAAGAAGAAGTGCACTTGCAGGGGGGTAATAACGGCCATTTTCAGGACTGGTCATCGCCACCTCCGGTCCACTTTCAATTACATTTATGACCACTACCTCCTCACTTACCATACCGGTTTCATCAGTCAATGTTACAGTTAATGAATGAGTTCCAGAAGGTAGGCGGAATTGATGCAAATCGTATGCTGAAACATTATCAAGAATTGCTTCATTTAGTAAATCGGAATTGACTGTCATGGTGAAATTATCATTATCAAAATCTGTAGAGTTGCTCGCATCCCACCAAATATTATCCGCAGAAGTAAAAGAATCATCATTTTGCGGATTCACCATACCAAGAACTGGCGCTGAAGGAGTGACGTCAATAAGGATTTGACTGACTACTGGGTTAGAAAGACCATCATCAATACTCAAGGTAATTGTATGATTTCCGGCTTCAAGCCTACCACTCCAAATAAGCCACCCATCGGCTATTTCACCCGAAATATTACTCTCCCATTTGACCTGTAACCAATCCGAGCCAGAGTAAGGGTCGGTTGCTGAACAATGCCATTCAACTCCTACCGCAACTGGGAATGTATCACACCACGAATCCCAATCACCAGAACCTGAAGCGATGAAATCTATCAATTCACTTGAATCAGTTTGCATAGCATTTTGCGGTGAAGAAATGATTGAAACTGGCGGCGAGTTATCTACAGAAACAAGTATTGACGCATCGGACCAAAGGCCAATGTTTCCAACCGTATCATCACTAACTCGCAAGGTAATAGTGTGTACTCCCTTGGAGAGATAACCATCCCAAATCAAGTATTCTGAACCAGTACCATTGCTGAGAAGGCCATCAAGGCTTGAAATCCATTGCACAACGACCATGTCTCCCTCGGGGTCTGTTGTGTTACTTGCGTCCAAAGTCACCTCGGTTTGTGAGGTTGTGCCATTTCGAAGAAGAGAGAAATTGGCATTCGGCAATTCATTGTCCAATTCCACATCAGCATTCCAATACTGAGTCGGATTTACCCCATCACTAAATGATAAAGTCACTTGACAGTTTTCCGAAATCGCCTGAGCAAAGGTCACATTCCATTCCAATTCAGTGCCGTTCCACATGCTCGGGTCATTCCACCATCCTTGACTAGTTTGGTTAAAGCAGTTACTTGCCGAGATTGTAGTTTGCAGGGTGTCACCTTCGGGGTCATGGGTTGCAGATGCATCAAACACAACTTGCGATGTCCAAGGAATTCTTAGTACCCCATCAAAATCAACTGCTGGGCCGGTTATTACAGACAATATAGGAGGGAGGTTTGTTAATTCAATTTGTCTTGTTTCAGAAACGCAAAGCCCACCAACATCGCATAATTCCAGAGTAATGTCATGGAATCCATCGGAAAGGGGACAGAACTGGTTTCCGGACCAGTTTTGAGCTTCTTGATTCATTTCAAGGTATGTATACATTTGAATGGGGTCAGGAGGAAATCCCTGCCCTTGACCGACACAAGTACCAAACAAATCTCCATCCACATTGCTAGTCCAAGTTGCAATTACTGTATCATTGTCTAAATCCCATGAGGAAGTTGCATTAAAAATTACAACTCCACCGCTTGAGAATTGTTCTCCATCTTGTGGCGTCGTCCACCCGATGAAAGGGGGTTGATTTGCTAAATCTAAATTACAAAACAGAATAATATCTTGGTCCAAGATTAAGTTAGTAGCATTTGTAGTACCATCATAAGCACAGGAAATATTGATGTCTGTAAAAACACCTCCACCGCTGCTAGTCCAGATTTGGCCAACCCAATTACCGAAGAAATCATAGCCACCATAATCACTTTGATAGGAAAAATTCTGATTTAGTTGGTCAAAGTCAACACTCACTGCAGCAGAAGGAACTCCATTATTGGCGAGATTTATCACCCAAACGCCGAAATCCCAAGCCAAAGAAACGGTTGCAGGTGAAGGAATTGTTGCAAGATTTAGGTCAACATTTATTGGACGGTGCAGGCGAATATCGCTTGATGAATCCAATGTTAATGCATGGCTCCCAGTCACATCGCTAAGAGTTGACCAGTTTGCTTGCACATTTGTAAAGGTAAGGCTTCCACTGCATTCACTACTTAGGGTGATATTCTCACCGCGTAAATATGAATGGTCAACTAAATCCAAACAAGAGGTCGTACCACTTAGATTAGCATTGATTAATTGACTGGAAAGAACCATATTATGGTCTCCATTCCATCTTATTCCAGAATGGTTTTCATTCATTTGTAATCCATTGATTATTGCTACTGCTTGATCGAGGTCAATTGCCGGAGCAGTTGTATTTTGCCAAGTTTCAATTCCGATTAAATCAACCCAGCCACCTTGTTGTGTGTGAGTTAATCCACCATTGTCAATGACTATTGAGGAAGTGTTATTTCCTGGCTCATGAACTTCCATATTTTCTATTATTAAATCCACACTATCCTGCGCCCAAACGCCACCCCATGCATCATTAGTGCTGACACAATTTAGGCAGTGAATATCGCCGGATTGAGATTCTAAATCATTGGCTTCAATGAATACTAAGCCAGCACCATTTGAAGGGTCTAATGCTTGAGCCCCATTATCATAAGAATTGAGATTTGAGATTTCCACATTTCGTGCATCCTCGACCTTTAACCCAGAATAACCGTTGTCGTGAGCCTCAATTCCGTCAACCCAAACTGTTGCTGAATTAACATACAATCCCTGTTTCGCATTCTCATACAAATGCCAATTATCTCCTTGAATTGCTCCTCCACCCCATGCCCATACACCGGCACCTGGAGAACCTTTGACGGTTAAGTCGCTAAAATCGGGAGCGAAATATGTTGACCTGACGGTCAAACCGGCGGCGTGAGCGCCGCCGCCAACTTCACCTGAATTCAAAATGGTAACATTACGACCAACGGTATTCCAATCGGTGAAATAAAGACGAATCCCTGGAGCAGAGGTGTTTTCAATCACAGTATCTTCAATCCATGCACCGCTGGCATTTATTTCAAGACCTGCCTCAGCCAAACCCGGAGTCTTTGCACCAGAACCTCCGGTGCCGGATATCGTTAGATTATTGACAACGGCTGATTGGTAATTTGTATAATTCACTGGGTCATATTTGTCAACCCTCATGCCTCTATACATGGAATCTGTGATATCACCACGCCGCAAGACTAAGCGAGTCAACAAAGAATCATCATAGTGTCGAACCCAAATGCCGTTATCACTACGGTGTATGGTCAAATCTTGGAATAGTGGGCGAGCATCCATCACCCATATACCTGCAGCAATAGCAAGGGTAGCACCAGAGACATTACTGATGGATACATTATTGTAAAGTCCTCCCGAGTTGCCCCAAAAGTTGATTCCACGAGTGATAAGCCCATCCATACTTACACGATTTACCACGGGAGTTGAAAGATTGCCGACTGAAATACCGATACCATAACGCCAAAATGTTGGAGAAATAACATCAAAACCGGCACCAGTGATTGTAATGTCATTCAAGAAGGGAGCAGCCCCATTAAAAATGTCAATACCAAGGTAATCTGGAGAAGTGATTGTCAAATTATTTATTTGCGGATTTGAGGAATATATGGTAATGCCATATAGGCTATTTTCAATGGTGAGATTATTGATGACACTACCTCGACCATTGGAAGTTGAATTGAATTGAATTCCCTCGTGGTCGCCTCCACCTTGAGAATGGAATATCGCTGGACAAGCAGTAGTTCCCTCTACTTTTAAGCGTCCGGCAACATAGAGTCTAACTCCGTTATTAAGCCAAACTTGAGTGCAAGAAGAAATAACCAATTCATCGGCGACATTCACTGAATAAGATGAGTTCAGCCAAACATTGCCGCTCCAAGTTGTTGTTGAACGGGCTGCAGAATATGACAAGGGCCCGATATTTCCAGAGTCGGAATCACTCAATTCACCTTTCTCATCTATTGTAGGAGATTGGAAGTCCTTGCCCTCATCGTCATTGTTCCAGAAAGCACACGAACCAATTGGATAGAGAGAGGTAAGCATCAAGAGAATTAGCAGAAAAGCCAAACTTTGACCGCGGCTATGTGCTTTTTGCATATACTGACGAGAACGCCAATGCCTTTCATGCCTTCCCCTTAATTGCGCAAAGAAAAATACCGTATTAATGGACTCATCGCAGCAAAAAGGCTTGACCTGTTATAGGTAAGAGTCAAGAACACTTGGCGTCCGCAGTAGTATTGGAGAGAGGTAATATGCCCGAAGCATTCATCTTAATCAAGACTCAACCTGCCCGAGAAATGGATGTATATCAGGTTCTCCAAAATCACGAAATGGTTGTTGAAACACATGCACTATATGGTGAATTTGACCTGTTATCGCGAGTATCTGCTGAAAATCAAAAGGATTTGACAAAGATTCTGATGACTGAATTTAGACAAATTAGTGGAGTCAAAGAAACTCGAACTTTGATTGCAGTTGACTATTAAGAATAAGGAATGGTGAAATGAAATGGCTATTGGATTTGTATTAATTACTACCGCACCTGGGCGTGAAAAAGATGTTCGGGCTGCATTAGATTCTGTTGAACTTGTCAGTGATCGTTGGATGCTCTTTGGTGAGTTTGACTTACTCGCAAGAGTTCAAGCCGATGATGAATCGGTATTGACCCGATGCATTGTTGAGAGCATTCGACCAATTGATGGAGTCGTTGATACTAAAACTCTAATCGGTGCAGAACTCTGAATGAGACTTATCCTCTGCATGCTCTTTAGCAGTGGAGTCAAGTGTTTTTTCACCAATGGGTGTATCTGAATTAGGTTGCATAGTAGGCAACATATACCAAATTAATGGAAGTACTAATATCCACTGTAATACTTGACCAAAAGCCACTAGAAGTGAACCTTTGAAAACAATAAGCGAATCATAACCTTCCTCACCAATCTCGGGGGGAGTTTGAGATACATTTTGACGATGCTCAGGGTCAACCCAACCTAAATCATAACCGCCAGTTTCCATCTCAACTTCAAAACCAAGTGGGGCAAATGATGTATCTGCGGATTGAAAATAGTGAACAAATTGATTTTGTTCAGGCTGATTGCCTTGAAAAGAATTCCCACCTCCTTCTGCTTCAAGGTCGGCAATATAAGACATAGGCACTGCAATAATAATTGTCATTAGAAGAGACGCCAAAGTAATGTTTCTCGGTAAAGCCATTTTTGGTAATCCTGCAAGCAAAAAGAATTCACAAATGACAATTATTGCAGTTTGCCAAACGACGGCATCTCTTGTGATATCGAGATATTCATGAGGTGTGTGATCTTCGTTTCTTTGCTCAGCCTTTTCTCCCGCAGACTGCTCATCACCTACGCCATTATTCTCTTGGTAAGCGGTTGAATTAATGTCATCTCTTTCTCTCGTCCAAACTATGAAATTTGTTGCTCTTTGCAGACTAACATCTCCAGTTGTATTTTCAGAATCAATAACAAAAGAAACATGTAATTCACTTGGAGAGGGGGGGCCTTGCTCAAAGGCCCCATCAAATTGAATAACTATCCAAGCCGAACTGAGTGCCATATTGATGACAAAACAAGTGGCTAACAAGCGCAGCAATTGCATACGCGAATGAGGCTTGGGGCGCAGGCCCATAGACCCACCCCCGTAGTCATTTGGATTGAAACCTTCTACTCAAATTGAATATCAAGCATCTTGGCGACGGAAGAATATTCCAGCCAGTGCAATAACTCCGAGAACCGACAAGGGGCTAACAAATGGAATTAGCGAACCTGTATCGTCGTCAACAATATCACAATCCTTACCAGCGGCTTCAGAACAATCGGAACCAGTGGTTGATGAAGGTGGTTCGTCAGGATTGTCCTCTGCGCGGTCATCAGCAACACCAGTTCCATCTAGAACAGTGTCTACGCTAGAGGTGTCGTGTGCAGAATCATCAACCATATCTGCAAGTTCCACATCTTCTGTAGCAGACCCAGCAGCAGAGGCTGCATCTCCAACCAAATATTCAATATGAGTTGTTGTTGGTGCTTCACTGTAAACACTGCTTTCAGGGCCAATGAATGAATAACTCATTGTTGGGTCAATTGCAATTAATTGCACTCCAATTATTCGCATTGATGCTGAATCATAAAGAGCATATACTCTTGCATCTTCGTAAGGAGCAGTTCCTTCAATGTCGCCAAGACGGTCCTTGAGATTTTCACCAAAAGAATTCATTACGTTTTCAATAGTAGATTCAGCAAATGCATCCACGATTGTCTCTAATCTTTCACTTGGCTCTGGTTCTATTTTATATGTTTGACAGAGTTCATCCATACCAACATTATCGATTGAACCCCCTTCCGAATCTGATAAGGTAGAAGAAATACAATATTCTCCTTCCACTAATGCGCCCTCGCCCGCTATGCCGGTGGATGTAAGCGTTTCTTGGCCACCTGAATGCCCTGTAAACATTTCTGAATCGGTCCTTTCAAATGAATCTGGACCGGTGATGGTATAAGCAAGTTCATATGTTCCATTATCAACAAGATCTTCTGACCAGAAATTGAATTCAAATGTATTACCATCGCCTTCTATCCACATGTCGTCAAGGTAATAGTAAGGCATTAGCGGTGATTCTCCTTCATCTTCTCCGTCAGCACAATCCCACATCCCATCATTGACCCAGTCCATTGATATTTCACTTCCATCATTGCAGTCAAACCAATTGTCAGTACTGTTATCGCCATCATAGTCTTGCGGCTCGTCTGAACCATCGCCGCAATCTTCATAGTCATCATTGACCCATGAGAAGGGTATTTCTTCACCGTCTCCACAGACAAAGGATGGTGAACCACCATCGCTTCCGCCGCCGTATTCATCTTCTCCGTCAGCGCAGTCTTCATCGCCGTCATTGACCCAATAAGAAGGGATTTCCTCTCCATTATTACAGACGAAATATTCTTCGGATTCGCCTTCAGATGATTCATCCATCGCATCAGCCCAGAATAATCCTTCAATGTCTCCTCCGAAAGCCTCCCAAATTGAATCTCCACCTTCGCTTCCAGCCACGGCATTTTCTAATAAT
This sequence comes from Methanobacteriota archaeon, assembly GCA_018649825.1. Lineage (GTDB taxonomy): Archaea > Thermoplasmatota > Poseidoniia > Poseidoniales > Poseidoniaceae > PSPT01. Next base: position 13,924 of record JABIHC010000111.1, on the reverse strand, counting down.
ATGCCAGCCATTGCAGGCATTGCCAATGGACCAGGGAAGGCCTCTGCTTGATTTACAGTAACAAGAGTTCCAGCGCCATCAACAGTGATGTCTTGGGTTGTGTCCATAACTTCCATACTTCCATCAAGGGAATATTCATCCATCGTAAAACTACCGGAATCACTAGTACTGTCACTAATTGAAATACTAACATCATCTGCTTCTAAACCGATATCTTCCGCAGGGAAACCACTAAATTCAACATTATAAGATGCTGCATTGGCGAAATTACCGGTGTAATCGTCACATGGTTCAGAGAGCGAAGCACTAGAATGTCCATCATATGATTCGCTTGAGGAACTTGCACTTTCCGTCCATGAATCACAATCCCAGTAGAAAGAAAATGGAGCAGACAATGGATCTAAGTCATTGTACAATTGACTTGGAGATTCAGGTGCCGCTTCACCGTGTGCTTCGGTAATATCAAAGGAAATTCCTGCTTCAAATGCAATATCAATTGGAAGGGTTTCGCCACCTCCACTTACCTCACCTTCAAGGTCAATGATAATGCTTGATGAAGAAGCAAAACTAAGGTCTATTTCCATGCTTACTAATTCTCCATCGGCGTTTAGGAATTCGGTGTATTCAACATTTAGACTTAGATATTCTTCGGTATCAACACTTAGGGCAATATCAAAACTAACATCATCTTCTTCCCAAGAAGTAACTACACCCACATCGTTTAATGTGCCGTGACTAATTGTCATTTGCGTCACTTGGGGAGTAAGGGTTACTCCGCCTTCAGTGACATCTGCCCCAGTCCATTGTTCAAATATTACATTTGTTTCTCCAGTTGTTGCTTGTCCGATTAATAATTCTAGGTCGGCATCATCTGCTGCACCCATCACATCGGTTAAAATATCCACAAAGGAAATTCCTGTCATTGCTTCAACATCGTCGTCGAGATATGTCCAATCATAGGTTAATCCCCATGCGGTTTCATTTGTTTTTGTTTCTGCTTGAGCAGAAGCGATAGGAGCGAAAGCTGCACTACACAATAAAAGGGCGGTCAAAATCAGGCCAAAAGCTGAACTACGTCTGTTCATGTATTACGCTAAAACTCCGTCGCATATGAAAGTTTACCCTACGACATTATTTTAGAAAATCCTGCATTTTTCAATAAAAGTGCCGCAGTGCGGCGAATATTCCTTAAAAAAGAACTTATTTCTGTTGCTCAGGAATATCGCCATTTAATGAATCGGGATTGTCGCTTAATGCCCCCCACGGCGAACGAGTGCGGTGTAATCCAACGCGCTTGAAATAAAGGAAACGGAGATTTTTCCAGCCATCTCCCCAAGTGTGGATTACCGCTTCACCAACTCGTGTACGATAAGGAACTGAAACTTCTATTGCCTTTTGCTTACCGATTACTTTACGAGCAAGGATTTTCATCTCTTGAGATAATGGCATTCCATCATTGGTGGGACGCATCTTTGGATTGTCAAAAATTGATTTTCTAAATACCCACATCCCTGATTGTGAATCTTTAACGCCATACCAGAAGAGCATGCGGGCAGTAAAGGATAATACCCAATTACCAAAACCATGAAGGCCAGACATAGACCCATCTTCAGCCTTGGTTAGTCGGTCACAGGTGATGAATTGCAAATCTTCATCAAGCAATTTCTTGACCAAATCAGGAACAACTTCTGCCGGATAGGTACAATCTGCATCCATGGTAACAATAATGTCACCTTTTGCTACATCAAAACCTGAACGGTAGGCGCGCCCATATCCCTTTCGAGGTTCAATATGAACGCGGGCACCCTTAGCAAGAGCGATTTCTCGGGTCTTGTCTGTTGAATTACCATCAACTATCATTATTTCTAATTCATCACACCAATCACGTGGAATGTCATCAATTGTAAGGCCAACTGCCTTCTCCTCATTCCAAGTAGGAAGCATAACAGTAACGGATACCGGTAATTTGTCACTCATGGGAAACAAACTGCCCGACTTGGGGCTTCGCTTTGAAGGCTCGCCTTGTTTGATGTCCACAAATAACTTCTGTTTAGCCATCTTTGGTAGCCAATTATTGAAAGGGTGGGCAGCGTGGCGGGGTTGATTAGCGTGCATATTGCAATGTTGTCAGGCGAATATCCTCCGCGTTGGGGGGGAATGGGGTCAGTGGTTTTCCACTTGGCATCCCACTTGGCAAAAAATGGGCATACTGTAACCGTGATTACTAGGAAAGATTCGGCGGCAATACGAAACCCAAATTCTATTCCAGTAATTGAGGGAGTCAAAGTGATGATGGTTCCGTGGCTTAAATTACCAATGACTTTTACCCGATCTTATGGGAAAAATGCTTTGAAGGCACTCAAATCCTTGCACAATATCGACCCTGTTGACGTTGTTCATTTGCACCTGCCGATGATTTCCTTGACGAAAAAACAAGTAGCCAAGGTTCGGCGAGAAATTGCTCCGGTGGTCTCGAGTTTGCATGGTTCATGGCTTGGGGAGCGCGATGGTATGCGGCTTGCTGCCAAATACCAAGAGGCGGCTACTTGGAAAAATCCAAATGACTTAGCAATTCTCTTTTCTGGCAAATGGTATGCAGGATATGAAGGCGCTGCAGCCCGTAGTAGTGATATTTGTGTAGCCAATTCTCATGCAACAAAGGCTGATTTTGTTGACCGTTATTCGCTAAAATCAGAAAAATGTGAAGTTGTTCATTGGGGAGTAGATACTCGCATTTTTCGTCCACTCAATCGTGACTTGGAAGAAGAACAAGTTGCTCATGAAAAATTGAGAGTGCTTTTTGATTGTGCTGATGAGGCGGCTCTTTCAGGAGAGCCGGAAACCAATACTCCAATGATTCTTGCAGTTGGTCGACTTGTCGCCCGCAAAGGATTCAGGACTCTGTTGCGGGCGATGCCAGCGGTGCTGGAAGAAAATCCTGACGCAAGATTGGTAATAGTCGGGCGTGGACACATGAAAAAAACCCTCAAAAAACAAGCAGAAAAACTGGGGGTTGGTCACGCCATTTTTATCAAATCAAGTCTATCATTCGAAGACCTTGCGCAACTTTATCGCACCGCAGATTTAGTGGCATATCCCTCATATTATGAAGGTCAAGGACTAATCCCTCTTGAAGCGATGGCAAGTGGAACTCCCGTTGTAACTGTTAACCACGGACCTCTCCCCGAAATGGTTGATGATTCGGTCGGAAGTTTGTTTGAACTCGGTGATATTATGGGCCTTTCAAGGGCAATAAATTTGGAATTAGCAAATCCACAAAAACGGCGAGTAAAGGGGCTTGCGGGCCGAGATAGAGTGATGTCCGCTTTTACCTTTGACAAGAATGCAGAAGATTTTGAAAAAATATACTCTTCTCAACCATCGGAATAACTCTGCTTTGAAATTATTATCTTCTTTTTTACCCTTGGGATAACTTTTCAAGGATGCGTTTTGCTAAACTCGGACCAATACCAGGGGTATTTTGCAATTGCTCAAGACTTGCATGATTGATTCCCGCTCTGCCTCCAAAATTGCGAATTAATGATTGCAGTTTTTTGGCACCAAGTCCTTCAATTGATTCTAATGGGTCACCAATATCTTTCTTACCCCTTCGCTTTCGGTGAAAGGTATTGACAAAACGATGGGCTTCATCTCTTGCATGAACCATTACTCTCCCCATCCTGTCAAGAATGATTGGCTCTTTTCCAGTGCGAAAAATCGTTTCCTCTCGCTTGGCAAGGGCAGCGATTTCAAAACGGTCAGATATCCCATGTTCTTCAACCAATTTTCTTATCACACTTAGGTGGGTTTTTCCACCATCAATTAAGAGAAGGTCCGGCCATTCATCCTGGCGTTTTAGCCATCTTTCAACTACTTCTCGCATCATTCGTAAATCATCCATCGCCTCGCTTTTTACAATAAATGTGCGATATTCCTTTTTCGCAGGCCGACCTTTACGCATCACTACGCAAGCACCAACTCTTTCTTCACCTTGGATTTGAGCCATATCGAAACAAACGATATGGTCAAGTGAAGCCATTCCGAGAATTGCAGCACCCTCGTCAGCAGCACGCTGCTCAAGACTTCCACTATGTTTTCTCATTTGTCTACCGACTTGGATTTCCGCATTTTGGTCGGCAAGTTTACGCAATGTAGCAAGATCACCACGCAATGGAACCCTCACCTCAACCGCACCATCTCTCTCATCACTTAACCAAGATTCTAACCATTCTCCAATGGGTGTTGGGACTAGAATTGTTTTGGGAGGTCGTCTTTCACAATAATGCTCTGAGACGAATCGGGCTACTGTCTCACCTATGTCCCCGCGGTGCACCATTGGCCAATTCTCCTGCGCCTTTACTACTCCATCTTCTGCATGAAGGACACTGATAACTGCAATTTCTCCCTTTGCGGAAAAACCGATTGCATCAATATCGCGATAAAATCTGCTGGATATTACTTGTTGCCGCAATGTAGTTTGAACTGCACCGATTAGATCTCTAGTTTTTCCGGCTTGTTCGAATTCCATTTTTTGCGATTGCAATTCCATATCACTAACAAGAGTTGATAATAATTCCTTTCCATCACCATTCATCACTCTTATTACCGCTTTTACTTGGGCATTATAGCCAGTTGGGTCAATGCATGGGCCAGAACACAATCCGATGTGCATTGAGAGGCATCCTTGTGGCAGTAATTCTTTGCAATCACGGATGCCAAAATACCGCCTTATCAACTGAACTACGCGTTTGGCTGCTCCTGCATCTGGGAAGGGGCCCCAACGGGTGGCATCATTTGGCGGATGGCGAGTGTACATTATTAACGGCACTTGGTGATTAGTAAGTGCAAGAAACGGATATGACTTGTCATCCTTTAGCATAGAATTATACTTGGGTTTATGTTGTCTTATCAATTGCCTTTCAAGGACCAATGCCTCACTTGGATTGTTGGTAATGATGAAGTCTATTTTATGTGATTTTGCAACTAATTCGGGGATCATCACGCGATCAGGGTTTGTTGAAAAATACGAGCGGATTCTACTACGCAAGTCTGTTGCTTTTCCCACATAAAGCACCCTCTCGTCACTTGTTTTGAACAGGTATGCGCCTGGTCGGCGAGGAAAATCAAGACTCTCCGGATTCACCACCATGAATACACGCGAGGGGTGAATTAACAAAAACTAAGCGCACTACGGAGTGTTATGTTGAGCCAAGCCGAAGAGCGATTAATTCGCTGGCTTGGCCGTTTTCCAGCATCTTTGGATAATGCTTGGGATGTGCCGCGTGAAGTATCTTTACCGGGCCTTTCTGAAGCAATGGGTGTTGTTCGTTCAGCCCTTCATATTCCACTGAATGTACTTGTTGACAAAGAATTAGTGTTATCAAAAATAGCTCATGTAATTGGCGGAGGTAGCCGCCGCCGTAGCATTTACTTGCTTACGCAAAAAGGGCGTGACTTCTTGGCTGAATTACCCGAAAATAAAGAAGAACAGGCTACGGATGCAGCAAAAAAAGGCACAATTAGCGGAGCACCTCCCACTCCAATATCTCTCTTGGGAAGAGAAAGTGAAGTAAAAGAAATTATCTCCACTCTCAAAGAAACAGGTTGCGCAATCATTACCGGATTACCTGGCATCGGTAAATCTTCACTCATTAGAGAAGTTTGCGATGTGTTAACTGAATCTGGAAAGGACATAGCATGGGCGAGAGCAACATCTTTTGATGACCTTTCTTCCCTATTTGCAGGTGCATTTTCAGGAGCAGAAGTACCAACCTCCACCGATGCTGCTTGTGATTGGATAGTTCGCAAATTGAGCCGAGGCGTGTTGATTATTGATGAATTACAGGAAATACATTCACGTCATATTCGGGCAGTAGTTAATGGCTTGGAAATAATTGCAAAAAGTAATACTGACATCATTATTGCAAGCCGAGCCCCCTGCCCAATTGAAATTGAGAAATCAACTATTTCTCTAGGTGAATTAAGCCGTAATGATTCACTTGATTTGCTTGGCGATAGTATTGAAAAGGACAAAAAAATGCAAGTAATAGAAGTCCTAGGTGGCCATCCACTTGCACTGAAATTGTATGAAGAGGGCGATGATATCCCTGAAGTTGGAGCAGATATTTTAGCCTATGTTGAAGAAAATGTATTGGCTAATTTGCCAGAGGATGTAATGCCAGGATTAGATGAGTTGGCGGCTATGCCATTACCAGTTCCTGCTGAAAGACTGGCTCATGAAGAAGCCGCTGGCCTACTTGATGATCATGCACTCTTGCGTTGGGTTGGTGATGAAGACCCTGCTATTGAATTACAACATTTAATCCGAAATGTTCGTCAAGCCTCATGGGATGAGAAAAAAAGTATTGAGATTTATTCTGCTGCCGCTAAGCATTGGGCTGGGCAGCCGGAAATGCATGCGCGTCTAATTGAATTCCACCATCGTTTGAAATCCAATGACTCGGAGTTAGAGGATTTTGTTGAAAACTATTCCGAATCACTAATGGCAATTGATGATGGAGCAATGTCAGTTCTATTACACGAAGCAATAGAACGGCAACCCGAAGTAAAGGCCTTTTGGCGCTTGGCTGCAAATTGTGCACTTGACCGCGGCGAAAAAGAAATTGTTAGCCAATTATTACAAGATATGCCTGAAAGTGAAAATGATGCAGAAATGCTACAAATTCGTTCTCGGCTTGCCCTACAAAAAGGAAATGTAAGCCAAGCAAAAAAACTTCAAGACGAAGCACAAGAATTGGCAACCCCAGCACAATCAGTTCGTTTCACAGTATCATACCTTGGTAGGTTACTCGACGACCGTTTGCCTAGGTGTGACCCTGCACTGCCCTTTGCTGAGTTATTTGCCAAATCGCAAAATATTGACCTCTCAAATTTAGCGGCTGAAGCACGGCAGAATTCCCTTGTAGCAATAGCCTGTTTACGCCATAGTATTGCATTACAACAAGATGATTTCAAGTCCGCAGGCGATATTCGCAAACAATTAGCAAGCCTTAGCAGTACATCTGACCCATTGATAGAGGAATTAGCACTGCGTTCAGCATTAAAAGAGGCTGAATATGGTAGTTCTGATTGGCACAAAGAATCAGAAATTTTGCGAAAGAAAATCCATTCAGCACCACCTCTAAGAGCACTTGCTTTACGTCTTATTTTGGTGGAGAGGTTGTGGGGGAATGATAATGTGGCAGCAAAAATACTTCTTGACGAGGCTGAATTAGACATTCAGTTAATTCCAACATCCCGCCGCCTTCTTGCTATTGTCTGGTATTGGCGGGGCATGTTTGATGATGCTCGTTCTCTCGAATGCTGGCGTGAAGCAATACATCGATTTAGGACTGCTGAATGCCCACATGCGGCGCAACAATTAGCACTCAAAATGCACGCAAAACTACGTTAAGTGATGGATTACTTCCGACCGAGTAAATCATCAAAGTTCTGCCCTTTACCTCCATATGGAGTTGCTGGGAGAACTTTGGTTGGCTCAATCGGAGCGACCTCTATTGGGGGCGGCACTTTACCTGGAGACAAATCAAATTCAACTACTGGTTCGGGGTTTGCAGGAGCATCATTCCAACCACCATAATCTTTCAAATTAGCATCATCTGCTTCCCAAACCTTTTGCGCCCGCTTCTCCTTCTTTTTCTTCTTCTTTTGTCGCCTTCGGTAAATTAAGAACCCAACTAAGAGAATTGGAATTGCGATATATGCCCATATTTCAGCAAGAATGAATCCCCAAGTAATCTTTAATGTAAATGAAATGTCATCACTTTGACCTGCAGGTGGCATTGTGTAGAGGAGGCGTTGTTGGCGCCCGTCATCCGAATAACCTAGTTCTGATAAGCCAAGAGATGAGGTGAATTCACCAAATTCCAAACCAGGAGGGAGATTAATTGCCAAATTCACTTGCGGCTCATATTCCTCGCCACTTTGAGCGATAGTCGGACTATCAACCGAGGTAGTAAAACCATTTCCATCATCAGATATTACAATTCCATTACCGCCACCATTCACTGCTACTTGATTACTTAATCGGAGTAAAGAATTGGCAATTGGAGCGTGGATTGCTGAGGTCGTAATTTTACCTTTTTTGTTTTCCAAATCAACTCCAATAGTATATGTTGCTTCTTGCAATGTTACTTTGATGGAAAGAGGGATGTCATCACTCATATTACCTGGGTTTGGTGCTGAAAGGTCGCCTAACTGAATGTCAATATATACATTGGATAAATCAATGTCAATATCTGAGTTATCACTTGAGTAATCATGTAACTTGGAAGAAATCAAATCACCCATTTCCCCAGCAAAATCATGTAACCCTTCATTGGTGAAGTAGAGGGTTTTTTCTTCACCTTCAACATCAAATGTAGTGTTTAATGGTGAAGATTGGCGTCCAGCAAGATCAACCAATAAGCGAATCAAATCGGAAGGCACTACATCAAAATCCAATGAGCCTTGGTCGGTGTGCAGATAATCAGTAATCTCATTTGGAATATCAAGCCGGTACACTTCTAATTCAATTGAGGCTGATAGCGTCATGCTTATTTCTTGGGACCATTCATGAATAGAGAAATCTTGAGCATCAAACTCAACGTTCATTGCAAAGCAAGTTGGTTGGTCGGCAGCACAAATTTGTCGGTCAAATTCGTCAACAATTGGATGCCTCCAATTCCAAATATTTGAACCTCCAAAGGAAACCATCGTTTGGTCGCTAAGGCTTGGATCAATAAGATCTGAAATTATCATCACACTTTCCCCATCGGCAGTTGCAATCCACGGGGTGGGTTGTTGTGGCAACATAATAACCGTTGTAATCGAAGTAGGTGGCATTCCATCTGGGATGAAGCCGGAAAGGAAATCAGAGCCAAAATCAACCTCGCCTGAAAGGCCTGAATTAAGCACTGCTCTAATGTCTTCTTCAGTAATTTCACTGAGGTCAATGCCAGACGCACTTAGATCTAGCATATCCTTAAGCATATCCATTAATGACATTTTAAAGGCATTACTCTGTGAATGAAGGTAGATAGGGTAATCGCCATTCATCGCATTCTCGCCTTCAACACAAAAGTGAAGGGGGTTTGCTGGAATTGAAGTTTCATCACAAGTCTCTGTGGCGTCAATATTGTGAGAAAAGTTGAGCCCGCCAGTTGAATTTGCAGAAAGCATTTCTAGGTCACCCATGACAATTGATGAGCCTTCTAGCAAGAACTCGTTAAGCCCATCAGTAATACTTCCAATTGGGAAATTATCGGTGAAATCGGTTGGGTCAACCATTCCATTATCATATGCCAATCTGATTCCATCAGATGTTACCCACGGAATGTAAGCATCTTCGGCGACATCAACTAAATTAATCCCCCAAGAATTCATTGTAGCGGCATCAATATATCTTAAACCAATATCAATATCAATACGAGAGGCTTGCTCATTAGTTAAATCGAGTGTAACTACCACATCCAAACCTTCTTCAGTTGCAATGTCAATATTTACTGCAGAGGTAGTTGCATCATCCTTCCTACTCATTGACATAGTAACAGACAATTCTTCATCGGTTGCACCTTCAAAACCATCCTTGAAATCAATGTACCATTTACCTCTGTCTTCATTTGGGGTTGCATGCTCTGGAGTTTGATTTACTACTGAAGCATAAGCAGGAGGGTAGATTGAAAAAATTGAATCATGGCCCGCAGGTGATTTCAAAGTGAAGTCAGAAGTGATTTCTGCACCCATTGTAAGTAAGCCCTTGTAGGCTCTCTCAACATCGGCACCTGCATCAATATTGAAGGATGAGGAGGGGAGGGACACTTGAGCAGTTACTCTTACACACATGGGTGGATTATATGGGTCAATTGGTTGAGAACCATCTTCTCCATTAGAATCAAAGCCGGGGTCTTGTGTGCATATCTCTGGATTGCCATCAATATTTGCCGTATTGGCCCAATCAACCGTTGCAGTAACAGATGCATTGAAACCGCTAGAAAGCAGATCAGAAACCACATCATTTACTTCATCAAGAAGCAAGTCTCCAACCGTAGGTGTTCCTCCACCGCCGGGCCTGTCATTGATAAAATTTCGAATATAATCCACAGGAATTCCGTCTCTATTGTCGTCTGAACCAGAGCCGAGAGAGATGCCAGGCAATTGAACTGCGTCACGGTTAAATTCGTGAATTGCCCAATCAAAGGATAGGTCTAGTTGTGAAGTACTAACCATTGAAAATTGATAATCTGCTTCAACCCATGATTGAGCATTGGGTGTTTGGTCAAGTGAATGGCTCCATTCGTCACAAGCGCCGCCGTTTGCTTGACATGGATCTGCTGCCGATACCGATGGTATTGTCATTAGCAATACTTGGCCAATTAGCAAAATAAATACCAAAAAAGTACGCGGGAATTTTCTAAAACTTGAACTCATCCTATCTCCTCAGCGAACTCAACACAAACCCACTCATATAACAAAGTTGACGGTGCATGCCCCAGATAATGGGCGAAGATGCGTCTTGGGCGGTTTGTGTTGAGCCGCGAAATGTCGGCAAGACATATTCAATTTTGAATGACTCTGGAATACTAAATACCGGAGTGGAAATTCAACAAATTAGCCCAGACTTGGTAGCCATCCCAATTACCGATGTTGAAAAGGCAAAGGGACTCAATTTTTCCCCACAACAACTGGATTTAAGATTTCGTAAGCAACTCGACCCACACAATAGATTGAAGAAAATTATTACGGAGTACCTCTCTGAAACAGAAGCGGAATTATTGCTTGATATTCCCAATACTTGGCAAAAAGTTGGAGTCATGGCCATTTTTCCAAGAGGGAGTTTTTCGAATGGCTGGGATGAACTGATAATGCGCGCAGGCGAGGGTTTTTGGGCGGAGGTTGCAGAAGCGATATTTGTTGCGAAAATAGGAATTGGGAATCATATTGATTCAGGACCAATGCGGCAAAGTCGAGTTCAATTAATGTGCGGCGACGATGGCTGGGTATCGCACAAAGAGCATGGCGTGAATTATGTTTTCGATGCGACAAAAGTAATGTTTAGCCAAGGAAACCTCAATGAAAGAGGAAGAATGGGGCGAATTGCAAAGGAAAATGCTACTAAGGATGTATCAAGAATAGTTGGCTCAGAAACAATTGTAGATTTGTTTAACGGCATCGGCTATTATTCATTACAATTCTTAGTTCACGGAAATATTGAACACCTCCATGCCTGTGAAATGAATCCCGATAGTATTACGGCTTTCAAACGCGGCTTGGAAAAGAATGGGGTTGCAGACAAGTGTACCATTCACCAAGGAGATAATCAGCATACTGCACCTCAATTAGCCGGCAAAGCCGATAGAGTATTACTTGGATTATTGCCAACTTCAACTGCTGCTTGGCCCCTTGCCGTGAATTGCCTAAAAGAAGAAGGAGGGGTGATTCATGTGCATGAAAATATTGAGGAATATGAAGAAGGAGCCAAACAAAAATGGCTTGAGGAAACCGTAGAAAAATTCAATCAACTCGCAAAATCAATTGGCAGAAATTGGCAGATTACACCCCAGCCACTTCAATTGATCAAATGGTACGCGCCGAGTGTAAGGCATGTTGTATTAGACCTTCATTTCAGTTCAACTAATTAGTTCAATAGTATTGAAGATTGGAGGAACAAGAATTACAAAATATGTTTAGAAATACTCATCATTTAGTCTCAACTAATTCTGCAACCATAAGTCCGTTGGCTTCTTCGCTTGCCTCTACATCATCTATCACAGAGTATAGAAATTGAATATCGTCAATGCGGGCTCCCAAACCGATTAGAAGTAGCAAAATGATTACCGTTACAGGTAGTAATGAACTCTGTACCAACTTGGATAGCCCAGAGGATTCCATGTCATTTGTGGAGGGCTCGGCACTTTCATTCCACACTACACCAATGAGGCTTATGCTGACTATTTTTGCCTCATACACGGGCCTACCGGCAGTTGAGGCGGGGTTCTGAATACTCGGTAAACCGCTTGGATCATCGGTAGTAGGTGTAAGGGCAATTGAGCGGATATGACTCATCCCTGAACGAACGACTCCAAATGTTGCATAGCCCTCATCATCGCGATTTTCGGGATCTAAATTATGAGCCTCAGTTTCAGCAATATACCATTGAGAATCGGCAGAATCAGGGTCTAATGAACGAGCCATGCCAATAGCACCATCTACATGCGATAGATTCTCATCGTGTTCTAAAGGTATTGTTTCACCGGTACCGCCTTCTCCGCATTGTGGGGGCAGACCAGGAACATAAACGCCTACTGCTTTGCATTCAGGGTCTCCCGATTGAGTTACGAAATCATCTATTACTCTGTGAAAGAAGATTCCATCATACAAATCATTTTCAACATGTTTCACCATATTTGCAACAGTTATCGGTGCCCATTCTTCAAATAATTCAATTTCAATTACCCCATCTCTCCTAATATCTAAATGCCCAGGCTTGTATGAAACTTCTATCTGAATAACTGGGTCACCATATTGCGGAATATCCATCGGACTTCCTTCCAACTCAGGCCCATCTTCCCAGCCATCAGGGTCAACAGTTTTACTCCGCCAATCACCATCATCAGCAGCGGCATTTACTTCTTCAAATGAATATGTCATTCCCGAAACAGGGCCAGCAATAAGGGCTAATGTCAACAATAATGTTTGAGCCAAGGCCCTTTTCACCACACCATTCATTGCGCCCATATGTACGGCGAAATAGTTTGAGACCATGAACTACACGGAAAAATCTCAGCCTACCACTATACTCAAGAAGGGAGGACATAGCCGGCAATAATATGACCGAAGATGTTCGTATAGCAGATAAAGAAACAAATGTAGGATTAATGACGGTAGCATTTCGCCTGCACATAGTATTGCTAATCTTAATTTTGAGCCAAGCATTAACTGGCTTAGGTAGACTTGGATATACTTTTGATGGCTGGGCATTAGGCGTTTCGCATCAAAGAACTGCAGAAATAGGTCTTCTATTAGCAATAGCAATCCTTGTTCTAATCATTAAAGCAAAACCAGCAAATGAAAAGATGAAAGGAATGGCTATCGGCATGGTGGGAATGTGGGTATTTCAATTTGGCTTAGGTGAAATGATGGGTTCAATGTCTTGGATGGGAATGATTCATGCACCCCTCGCCTTAATGATTTTTGCTCATGCATCAATGATGATGATGAAGTTCAAATCCGAATAAGGATAGTCAACTCCTCAAATGAGTGGACTGATTCCACTTACACAAATATCTCAAGAGCCTATTCTCGATGATAATTGACTGATGATTATGGAGATTCCGCCAATAACCAATTCTATTAGAATGGCACTTCTTGGCTTGAATCATGATGATTCCCGCTCACGCCCTTGCAGGGATTATCAGCATCCATCTTGGAAGACTGGCATGGCGCGATAAAGATTCTTGGCTATGGGTAGGAATTGCTTTTGCCTTTTTTTCACATGCCATTATTGATGCACTAGCGATATTTACCTATCATGACGGGAATCCCTCAGGTTCTATGTATTCACAAATCGTATTCTGGTTTTGGTTGGGCGGTGCAATCGCAGTCATTTACTGGGCTTTGAATAAAGACCGCCGTTATGGTTATGGTATTCTGGCTGCACTAATATACGACCTTTGGGATCATTGGTTTCTTAGAGGAATTGCTTGTGTGAAAGATGGCTTCCAAAATGGATGCATGGATGTGTATGCGTACGAGCATCTGCATCTGCATCATTTTGAATGGTTCATCCTTGACACTGTTTTCGCTGGCGTTGAACGACATTATGGCGATGAATCATACTTCATCATCGAACTTCTCTTTGTAGCCCTCCTCAGTACGTCCATATGGTGGTTGAGAAAGCATGCGTCACTTCCAATGGAGGATGAGG
>JABIHC010000006.1 GCA_018649825.1 Methanobacteriota archaeon | reverse complement strand
TAAAAAATATTGCAACCGGAGAAGTTTTTGAATTGTATAAACAGGCATGCAAATATTTCGGCAGCAATATTTTGACCTCACGACGAATAACAACTCTCCTAAGTGAACTTGATACACTTGGCCTAATTACTGCAAAAACCGTAAGCAATGGCAGATACGGCCGCACAAAAATGATTAATTCCTGTATTCCAAACTCAATCAAACCAATGGAGATAATGATTGAAGCCGAAGAGATGATGGTTGCCGTTGACAACGGAAAATATCGCTTCCAGGCCAAAATTTAGATGCAAGAGGCTGAGCAATTATTGCTTTCTTTTTCCAATTATTGACCCTAGTCCAATATATGTTCGGGCTAAGGTCAATGGTCAGTATCCTCATAGCCGAGATATGCAGACCTTCAAGGACCTACCGCAAGAAACTGCGATTGAGCATTGTATTGAGATGAAAAACATTGCCTTAATTGGCATTAGCCCTTTACCAGAATCAGCAAGTTACCAAGACTTGAAGGGAATGCTCGAAAGAGGGTATACCATTCATTTGGTCAATCCAAAGTTGAGTAATAGGGGAATAAAAATACTTGGCTTAAATGTGTATTCATCGATGGTAGAAATTGAAGATGTTGTTGAAGTAGTTAATTTGCACATTGCAACTGAGGATGTTGGCAAATGGATTTCTGATCTTAGTGAACGCATGGAACGCCATGGAGACATTGGAGCAATATGGTTTGAGCCAAATATTGATCCTGCGCAATATCTTGAAGATGCCTATGATTTCGGATGGATGGTAATAACCGAAGTATGCATATTGAGCGAAATAAAGAAGGCTGATGCCGGACATAATAATGTTGAAATTAGGCCATAAAATATAGCATATTTTTCCACATTATTTCGCAGAATTTCTCCAAAGATTTTTTTTGATTACTATCATTGTGAACATTCAATAACTATTTACGCACATCTCCTGTGCCAGTACACGAACATGTTCGGGGCATCAAATGTAGGTAGCCTAACTATCCCAAGTATGAATGGGGCGATATGATGGTCATTGATAACCAAAAACACGAATATTTATCTGCGCAACGGTTGTTAATCCAAATACGCTTGCCAGAAGGGCATTGGGCAGGCGACCTCACTCGCCAATTACCTCATGCAGTACTGCGAGTTGAGGAACATATGCCTCTATCCAAGGGAATGGGTACGGCAAAAACCCTCATCAATGGACCGAACATGGACCAATGCCTTGATTTACTTGATAATCATAAGGGAATTGATGAAGTTTCAATATATTCTGCAAATGACACAATGCTTGACCTAAACCTAACGATAAAGCGAGGAGGAGGGGGGTTTTTGCGAGCACTTTCCAAGGCTACTGTAGTGCCAAAAACACCTTTTGAAGTAAGAGACGGCTGGGTTGAGTGGGAGTTTTCCACTGATCAGGAACATGCAAGAACCCTCATTGGCGCATTGAAGGTCGGAGACATCCCGCATCGTATCCTCTCTTTTGGCCATGAACAACCAACACGCTTACTCACACCACGCCAGCGAGAAGTTTTTGATTTGGCAGTGCTAGAAGGCTATTATGATTCACCAAGAAGAATTACTCTAACTTCTTTGGCTGAAAAACTATCTGTTTCCAAATCTACCGTTTGTGAACTGATTCATATTATTGAACACCGGATTGTTAACGAGTTCAGTGATTCAATTCGACGCCGAAGTCCGAGTGAGTGAACAAAATCAACAATTCCATACTCGTATTCCCGAGAGGAGTTATCTTACTTGTTCGAAAATCATGGCTAGAATCTGCTGTGATTTGGTCAAAACCGCTCATGTCGGAAGACGAAAAAGAAGAATCGGTCAAATGGGTGCACAGATTGACATTACTAGTTTTAACTATTTTCCTACTTCGCGAAGGCCAGGTAATTCCTGAATCAGAAAACGGGTTAGTGAAGACTTAGTTGAGAATTTCGTCCATTTTATGGACATTGAAAGAGATTTTTGAAAAGCCCAAAATTTTAGGGCAGCCAAAAAAACCGCGCATGTTCGGTTATTCTTCAAAAGGGGGGCGCCTTTGGAAGTATTATGACGAAATTACCTGTGACCTTTGATGACTGGGTTGAGAACTTCGGTGAATGGCAAAAGAAGATTGGTTATAACCCCGCTTGGGCAGGTGATTTTGACTTTTGCATTAAATTTGATTGGGACCGTGCCGGGAATGAAATTGAGTTTGGAGATTATTTAGGACAGAAGAAGTGGGAACGCTCTCTTCAAATCCCTCACCAAAATATTCGGGATTCACTTCTCACTCTAATCACCGTACAAGGCGATACCGAATTTGCCAGTGTTGAACAACAAAGACACCTACTTGATAGCGCACCAACAGAATACGACCGATATGCCGCTGCCCGCGTTATGGCGGAAGAGCAGCGACACGGGTGGCAAATGTGCTACCTGCTAATGACTTATTTCGGCAAGCAAGGCGCCAGAGAAGCACAGAAATTACTTGAGCGTAATTCTCAAGATGGAAGTCGCCTACTCGGCTCATTTAACCAACTTATCCCACATTGGTTGGACTTCTTTTGCTTCACAATGTTTGTTGATAGAGATGGTAAATATCAATTAGGTATGCTATCCACTTCAAGTTTCAAACCGCTCGCAGCAAGTATGGGCCCAATGCTCAAAGAAGAATCATTCCACCTTGGAACTGGAGCAAACGGACTACGCCGAATAGTAAAAGCTGGCATAATTCCCCTAGACTTGCTTCAAAGGTACATTAACAAATGGAGTGCAACGGCCTACGATCTCTTTGGAACTGATAACTCAACATCTGCTGAATGGGCTTATGTTTGGGGAATCAAAGGGCGATGGGATGAACGCAAAAAGCAGGAAGAAGGTACACTTGTAGTTAAGGAGCATCTCAATGAAGAATCACGTCAACATTATCATGATGAAATTGCCGAGGAAGTTGAAAAATTAAACGCTCATCTTCCAGAAGGCGCTACACCATTATTTGTACCAAATATGAAATTCAGCAGAGGCATTGGTGACTTTGCAGGAATGCGATATTCTGTTAAAGGAATTGTATTTGAGGGCAATGATGATGAATGGAATGAATATTTGGCTTCAGTCACACCATCCGATCAAGATGAAGAAGACCTCAAGGGTTACTTTGAGCAAAAATGGATTGAGCACCGAGAACCAACACGAATGATGCGTGAATCAGGTATCGGTCAAATTCAACTGTCAAATTAGTAATGACGATGATTTTGAGGGTTTTCAAGTGATTCCAGT
>JABIHC010000112.1 GCA_018649825.1 Methanobacteriota archaeon | reverse complement strand
GGCCCGCCAGTGGTAGCGTGACCACAACCACCTGCACAATGCCAACTGCTCATGATCCTTTGTCAATCCAGTATAATTGGGTTGCTTTGATACAAAGGGGATTCAGTGGGTCGATACAGACGCCACCCCTGAAACACCGAGGCACGAGAGTTAGTCGAGCAGTTGCGCTTAGAGGTCACAAATAGATTCAATCATCAACCTACAAACAACATATGGATCAACATTTGCATTTGGTCGTCGGTCTTCTAAGTAACCCTTTCCATCTGCAGCAACATTCCAAGGAATTCGGATGGATGCACCGCGGTCTGAAGTGCCCCAGGAGAATTGATCCCAGCGTTGGGTCTCATGTGCACCAGTTAAGCGGTCTTCAATATCTGCGCCGTAATTTTTGACATGCAACAATGCTCTCTTTCCGAGTTTTTCACATGCTTCTTCAATAACCGCAATTCCTCCCTCTTCACGCATTGCTTTGGTCGAGAAATTGGTGTGTGCGCCAGCACCATTCCAATCGCCCTTTACCGGTTTAGCATCAAGGGTTGCAGAAACCCCATAGTCTTCAGCAATGCGATATAGAAGCCATCGGGCAATCCATAATTCGTCACCAACTGCGGGTGCCGCACATGGTCCAATTTGAAATTCCCACTGGCCTGGCATTACTTCGGCATTAATACCAGAGAGAGTAAGCCCTGCATCAAGACAAGCATCCATATGACTTTCCACAATGTCTCTTCCGAATACCTCATCAGCACCTACTCCGCAATAATACCCGCCTTGTGGCGCAGGGAAACCATTGTCTGGCCAGCCAAGTGGTTTTATTCCTTCAAAGAAAGTGTATTCTTGTTCAATACCAAACCAACATTCCTCTCCAGCATGCTTATCGGCCATTTGGACACAAGATGCGCGAGTGTTAGATGGGTGCGGCTCCATTGTTTGTGGATCGCACACTTCAGTCATTACGAGAATGTGAGGCCATCCGCGAATTGGGTCGTTGTAATAACTTACAGGTTTAAGGGCACAATCTGATGCATGTCCTTCGGCCTGTTCGGTAGAAGAACCATCAAAACCCCATACTGGCAACTCATCAAGAGAAGTCACTTCTCCGAGGTCCGGCAAGATCTTTGTCTTGCATCTCAATTTTGCTGTTGGTTTTGCGCCGTCAATCCAAATGTACTCTGCCTTTACTACCATGGGTATCATCCCCCTCGTAACACCGGAGGCATATTAACAAATCGCTAATTATTATTCAAAAATAGTGTGGTTTGTCACACAACAATAGCCGAAAGGTTATTCATTTGCCCAAAATACAAGTGATTTCTTATTCATCATTATTCGCACATCCATCTTCAAGAGGAAAAAATAGTTAAAGAATTAATGATTATTCCAAAGGATGAAAAAACCCTCACCTTGTGCGCCAAAACTCAAAGGAAATGTGAACCAAATTATTCAGGAAGTAAACCATCTACCCTGAAATTCATCGCCAGTATTATCTATGTGCACGAACAAATTAAACGATGTCCAAACGAGAGTATTGAAACCATCGCCCAACTCATCTTCCCCTCCTGCCTTAGCAACCATGAAGTCAAGGTTATCGGTCCCAGAGTGCCATTCCTGCCAGAAAGAAGCATCCCCCCCTGCCGAAAAGAAGTTGAATGTTGCATAACCACTTGTAAAGAATGAACAGTGATCTGAGGCACAACTTTCTGCAGACGCCCAGTGAATTTCATTGTTTGAGGTGTGTGCGAACGCCATGTCATCATCGATAGTTTGGCGAATCCATTCATTCATTGTTGTCAGGTTGTCACCCTCTGCCCCAGCAGTTGCTATCGAGAGGTCATAGGGCCCGTATCCAGGTGGCGGGCTTATCGGATAATTTAGAGAAACCATGTCAAAATTCATGTATGCTTTAACCGATTTTCCTTCAGGTAAATGACTGACAAATGCAGCACTACCGAGGAGCCCTTCTTCTTCACAAGCCCATAATCCTGCAACCACAGTATGGTCCCATTCTCTACTCGCCAATGCTTGTGCCATTTCCATACTAACTGTTGAGCCACTTGTGTCGTCATTTGCTCCTTCACTTGTACCTCCACCTGGTGGTGTAAATGCGTATGCTACATCAAAGTGGCCACCTACGACGATATATTGGTCGGGATATTTTTGCCCGTACTTATAGCCCACAACATTAACTTGGTCTGGGTCATCTTCATAATCAGTTACAACAACTTCATCGAAACCATAGGTACGCCAAATATCAGCCATCGCATTTGCAGCAGCAGCATAATTTGCCCCACCGTCATGTATTGAAGCACTAGCGCACCAACGATTGTTGTGGGAGGTAGTTAACATGTCTATTGTTTCAAAGGCCCGCCGCCCATCTAATAGCATCATTTCATCACTATCAACGAGAGTAAGTGTGGTGTTCCACTTTTCACTGCCTGCGGTAATATTCAAACTGAACGTGGACAATTCAGTATCCATTATTAGGATGTCAAAAGATTCAACAGAAGAGGAATACGTGATATTCCTACTATCCCTAAAAACCCCTGCTTCATCAACAAAAAATGCCCCTTCTGTACGAGTCACCGTCCAATCAACATTTGTCTCAACAAAGATGGTTAATATCTGACCCCGAGTTGCTTCCAATAGATTTTCACCATCAAACACAGTCAATTTTGCCTCTTCCTCCCTTGCATCATCAACTCCAAAGCAACCAGACAAAGGTGCAAAGATAATCAGACCGATTAACAGGCCGGTGCGCAACAATCGCATGAGTTGGCGTATTGGGGTGACTATATGGGGGTAATGGTTGAAAAGTTCGGGGCATATTTACTAAAAGTCAAGCGGAGGGGGCACCTAATCTTCCCTTGAAGTATATTCTTCCTCTCTTGCAATTTGAACAGAGTGCGACCTTTCATTAATATCCATTCCATTTGATGTAGATGGGGGCGGCGGGGGTGAAGGGGATAGTTGAGTTCCAATTTCAGAACTGTTGTTTGAATAATATACCACCCAAATATTCGCATGGATATTTTGGTTGGCACCCGATTGCTCATTTTGTGGGACATAATTCTGCCCGTCGTATAGGCCTTGATACCTCAAGTTGTTGGCTCCACCATTCCAATCAATCCATGAAGTAATGTCAAATGTCCACGGTTTGACATCCTGCCCTGCACACCAGCCAGCACGCCCGTATGGCCACGAGCCTAATTGATTGGCAAGAGCACCATCATGCATCTCTTTTGCACATCCCTCGTTGTCGCTTGAATGAGTACTATTCCCTGTCATTGGGTGGTCTTCTTGAGTCACTTGGCCATTCATAATATAACGGTGCTCATGATTGCAGAACTCAGCACAATTGGCCGTATCTTTTCCAAATCCATGACCTGTAATCACTGCGTAAATCTCGACTTTCTGTGTACCTTCAGGAATTATGATATCATGGAGGCGCTTGAATTGTGACTCATTGTTGTACTGGCCCCGGAATGAGCCCCCGCTGAAAGCCAACTCACCACTCGTGGGACGCAATCCGTCATCATCCCAATTTGACAAGTATACGCTAACATTGAGCCATCCTCCATTTGCCCCCCTATATCTGAACATTCGGTCTCCCCCTTCAACAAGCTCGAATAGTCTTGGTGAAATATCGGTCAACCAGCGCCCCTCACGCCCGTATGTTGTAATCCAGTATCCAAATTCTGTACTGCAGGAAGAAGAATTGCCAGCCTCATCGCAAATTTGCATATATTGGCTATAATCCCATTCATGACAACCCCCGTATGTACCATCAGATTTCTGGTAACGATCACGATGTTCACTGCAACCATGGTGCATGTAAAGTTCCATTGTGTTGAAATTTTGCATCACTGATGCGGAAGGGAACGAACCATTGGCAAGCGATGAATGACCCCCACTCCATCCGCCGCTATGGCGTTGAGAGACCATGATATCGACCACTGTAACAGCAGGGTCATGGCGACGCATTTCAGTAGGGAATTCAGAATTGAATTGTTGTGACATTTTGGAAATGTAATCAAACCGATACTGCACCCCATGGGTGCCCGCCCAATTGTATAGAGAGCCAATCTCTCGCCACTGTTGGAATCTATCAATCGAATAATAGTATGAACTCCAATCACCAATGACACTGCCAAGAGAGCCTCCGATGGCACCACCCTGTTGGTCAATGTAATGAACATTAGAATCAACCCATGCTTTCCCATCATCATCCAGCCCATTCCGATGGGAATTGACACGGACGTTCATTGCATCAATATCATTTCGATAATCGCTGTCAAAGGAGCCAAAGAACACATGTCCATTTTCCGGCAGGTTGTCTAGAAGCCGTCCGACATCTTGACTCCATAATGCGGACATGTACGAACTCGAGTCTTGATTGAAGATAAACAGATATGTACTTTCTCCATCCCAATCTCGAGACATCACCCAATTACCAGATTTAGTTTGAATTGTAAAATCTCCCGCCAGGCCAAAACGTTCAGTTGAATAGGGGCCGGTATCCCATGTTATTGGAATCTGAAGCACAGTACAACCATCAACATTTACCGTCCAACGCTCTTGTGAATCTGGGCATTGGTCAACATTTGCATAGATTCCGTCATTGTCTAAGTCAGCACAACCAACATCATTGACATCCAAACCTAGTGGTGTTCCTGAACACTGGTCTGTGTCATCCATGACTCCATCCATATCATCATCCCACTCATCGGCGGCACAACCAAATTCGTTTACAACCGCACCCAGTTGTGTTCTATTACACCAATCAAAAAAG
The DNA here is from genome assembly GCA_018649825.1 of Methanobacteriota archaeon. Classification (GTDB taxonomy): domain Archaea; phylum Thermoplasmatota; class Poseidoniia; order Poseidoniales; family Poseidoniaceae; genus PSPT01. The sequence continues at coordinate 197 of JABIHC010000112.1, read as the reverse complement.
TCATTGAAACCATCGTTATCATCATCTAAGTCTTCATCAATATCTCGGCATCCATCTCCATCATAATCCGATTCAGAGTTCTGCATCCAATTGATAACACCCTTTTCACACTCATCAAAAATATCCAAAACTGCATCATTGTCATCATCATCATCTTGATCAGAATCTCTGCATCCATCACCATCGTGATCTTCATT
>JABIHC010000007.1 GCA_018649825.1 Methanobacteriota archaeon | reverse complement strand
CGGGAAATATTTGATGAGGCGTCTGCTAACTCACCTGCAATTGTATTTATTGATGAACTCGATTCCATTTGCCCTAAGCGCGAAGAAGTTAGCGGTGAAGTTGAACGCCGAGTAGTTGCTCAAATGCTCACTTTGATGGACGGGATGCATGGTCGTGATAATGTGGTCGTAATTGCTGCTACAAACCGTCGTGATGCAATTGACCCTGCCCTGCGTCGCCCTGGTCGTTTTGACCGTGAAATTGAGATTGGTGTGCCTGACCGAAATGGGCGCAAAGAAATCATTGACGTCCATACTCGTGGAATGCCAATATCGGATGATTTTGATGTAGAATGGGTATTGGAGAATTCATATGGATTCGTTGGAGCAGATATTTCGGCTCTTGCAAGAGAGGCTGCAATGAAGGCACTCCGCCGTTATCTTCCCGAAATTGACCTTGAAGAAGATACGATTCCCCCTGAAGTACTTGAGAAAATGGAAGTAAACATGGAGGATTTCAAATTAGCAATTCGTGAAATAGAGCCAAGCGCTCTACGAGAAATATATGTTGAGATACCTGAAGTGTCATGGGATCAAATAGGAGGCCTGACTGAAGTTAAAGATAGATTGAAGGAATCAGTAGAATGGCCCCTAACAAAACCAGAACTGTTCAAACATTTTGGTATTAAACCACCCAGAGGCATTGTATTATTTGGGGCACCAGGTACAGGTAAGACTCTATTGGCAAAGGCAATTGCAAATGAAGCAAGTGCTAATTTCATTTCAATCAAAGGGCCTGAATTGGTTTCAAAATGGGTAGGCGAATCTGAAAGAGCAGTTCGCGAAATATTTAAAAAGGCAAAACAATCAGCTCCTTCAATCATTTTCCTTGATGAATTTGAAAGTATTGCTCATATTCGTTCTGGTGGAAGTCAAGGTGAAGGTGGCGATGTAATGAACCGTGTAGTCAATCAATTATTGGCAAGTATGGACGGAGTAGAATCTCTTGATGGTGTAATTGTAGTTGCTGCAACAAATCGCCCTGAAATGATTGACCCTGCTTTACTTCGCAGCGGCAGATTTGAGAGAGTACTTCACGTACCCCCTCCTGATGAAGAAGCAAGAGCAATTATTGCCGAAATCCACATGGAAGGGATGCCTTTGGGTAAATTTGATGTCAAATCCCTCCTTAAGGGGCTTGAAGGATATACTGGCGCCGATATTGAAGCCATTTGCCGTGAAGCTGCTTTGATTGCAATGCGGGAAAATAGAAAATCAGTAGCAAAGAAACACTTCCAAGAAGCAGTCACTCGCGTGCGCCCAACTGTAACACCTGAAATGCTTGAATATTACAAGAAAATGGAAACAAAGTTAGTTAGTGGTCTTTCCAACATTAAGCGTGACAATAATGCATACGTCGGCATTGAATCAATGTGATGTGGTTCAACTGTCTAGCGAATCATTGATGCACCTGCACTTCTAGCGGAGCCTACGAGGGAGCCTATGACTGCGAGTTTCGGCCACGAACTTCTTGGAAGAGAGGTTGTTGATGCAATTGGAGACCGTCTCGGAGTTTTGGAAGATTTTATTATCGATGTAGAGACTGGAGATGTAATGAATATGTTAATAAAAATAGGTTCAGAACTCGACCCAAGCAAACTACCTTGGTCAATGAGTGATGGTTTGCTTAAAGTACCTATAGAAATGGTAGATAGAATTGCTATGAAAGTGCATTTGCGAACATAAGTTGATGACTTATTCAGTCCGCAGGGAATGGTAACCTTCTAAACCAAAAGGCTCGGCTCAATGACTGAGAATTGTACCAATGGGGGGGAGAGTCGATGGTGAAAATTTCTAAAAAGGTCAGGAGAGCAGGTCTTCTAGCTGGTTTTTACGGAGTATTAATCCTATTACTCCTCACAGTTGTTTCATCCTATATTGAACTTGAAAATGTTAAGCAGTTGTCTGCTTATGATGATGGATGGGATGACCTTTCCGCTTTCCGAAATGAACTCAATGGCATGGGATTAGATACAGGGAGTGTAGTAAGTAGTCCGTTGTTATTGTCTGAAATTCAGGACCCATCGCAAACTGTTTTCATTATTGCGGGTATGGAAAGAGATACTTTTTCTTTCCCTCACTTTGACGATGATGGTTTCATCTCATTTTCTGATGAAGATGGGTATTCTAGTGCTGAAGTAGAGGCAATCATTGATTTTGTAAAAGCAAATGGCACAGTAATTGTTATGGATGATTTCGGATATTCAAGTAGTCTTGGCGAATCACTTGGAGTATCTTTTTCTGGAAACGCTCTTTTTGATACAGTTTACGAGCATAGTCTTGATTATAATTATGTTTGGACTTGCATTCAAGACAACCCGTGTGGCATGGATAATGATACAATTGATACGGCTTCACTAGGCATCCATCCAACTTGGGCTATTGAGAATACGCGTTCTGCACACCCATGTTTAAGTTGGGACCAGCCAGTTGCAACAAAGGAGGCCGCTGGGCTATGTGCTCAACATTGGAATCCTAGCACAGGTCTAATTGAATATAATGGAACTTACCAATTATTACTCAATGGCCCTTCTACCTTAGAAATAGAAATTGGGAAAAAGAGTCCTCTCGCTACACCTAATGTTCAAGCAAACAGTAGCCGAGAAGCGGCCCTTGATGTGAATGGTGATGGAGAGATATGGGCTGGAGATGAACAAAATGCAGAAACTCCGGATATTGCAAATCAAAATTTCCCCCTCTATGCAGAGGTTTGTGAAACTACAAAGTGCAAAGCCGGAAGTGAAGGGAGAATTATTTTTGTCGCCGATGGAAGTTTGCTTTCAAATGCATTGTATGATTATTCTGGCTTCAATCGCGGTGATTATGGCGAGACTACAAAATTAATTCCAATCAATGACAACCGCAAGTGGGCAATAGACCTTATTGCAATGGCATTAATTGATGCTGAAGGAGAAGATGCAACTCTTGAGGCACAGGGCCAAGTACTATTCGATGAAAGTAGGCATCCGCAAAACGCCTTGGTTGGCGATGGTTACAACATGGTATATTTCCTATTAGTTTACTTCACAAGTGAAGCAATGGCGATGCTCTTGCTCTTTTTGGCCCTTTTCGTTACCTTTGAGGCAGTATTGATAAAGAAGGTTGACCCTGAACCTTGGAGACATGTATTCAGCATTATTTACTATGGTTTCGGGGATGCTCATCGCTATGGATTTTATGCTGAACCAAAGAAAATAAAGCAAGTGTTTTTGTCAAAAATACGTAATATTAATGGTTTAACAAGAGAAGAGTTCGATTCAATGCCGGCGCGAGAGTTACAATCATTGATTAAAGATCCAGTGCTAGAAAAGTTTGTATTTGAGAAACGACAATATTCACT
>JABIHC010000091.1 GCA_018649825.1 Methanobacteriota archaeon | reverse complement strand
TCGCCTTGGAACCAACCTACTATTGTCGCCATTATACCCATGTTAGTTGCACAGAGATAAGAAGTATATAAACAACACTCACATTTTGGAGTAATTTCATAGGAGAAATAGGGATGCGAGTAATAAAATGTTGATAGAATACACAGAGTTGTTTGAAGGGGGGCCCTCTGTATCAGTGGTAGTCGGATGGGTACCGATGCAACACCCGTTAGTTGGAAGGGGTCCCTCTGTATTTTTCAACTAGTAAGCCTTCGGACATTCATGGCCAGTGGTGACGCAGCATTCAGCGTAGTTATTTCAATTGAACAACTGAAGAGACTTGATAGAGCTAAGAATTTAGCAGGAGAATCTTCTCGTTCAGCATTCGTTCGTGATGCATTAGAATCACACATAGCGAGAAGAAAGGCAAAACCAAATCTTTCTGGCCCGGGCCTCGATAAGGGAGTCGGGACTTATGTTAAAAAAATCGGCATTACTTTGTCGTCTAGTAATAATCTAGAGTTCCTAGATGAAATCGTTGATTCTGAAAATACAAGTAGATCTAGATTCGTTAGAGAGTTCATAGATTCATTTGTCGATTGAACAATGAATTAATCGATTCGGATAAGTTGGAAGGGTTATCCGATAACCCATCCAACCTCAATCACCCGTTGGAAGGGTGTGCAGTGGGTCGATACAGACGCTATGGATTAAATTCTAGTCTTGAATCCCATCGCTCGAACAACGCACCAACCCATTCGGGATTCCCAGATTGTGAATGCCCCCCCAACAAAACTACCTCCTGTCAAAATCCAACCAAGGGTGGATGGGAGGATATCGAAGAATGTAAGAGCTGCTAGAATTATGCTGATGATTACAAGACGAATTCCAAGTTTCATTCTATGTGCTTTTCCTCGCGCCTCAATATTGCATTCAAAGGCCATATTTTCTATGGGATAACATACAATAAATGAAGATTTGTATATTTGTTATTACCATTTCAGAGGGTTTTCTTCATCCAGCACGTGTTTCAGAGTAGGTGGCGAAATGGGCGGCTAAGAGTACATTGCCTGTTATAAGAAATGCAAAGGGACTTAGGATAACATAGCAAGAATCACCTTTTGGATTTTGACTCGGACTATGGTGTCCACCTAAGAGAATAAATGCCACCATGATCATCTGTTTTCTCACTCGCACTTCCAAAGAATATTCTCCACGAGCCATCATCGAGTTGTATGGCAGATGGATCTGCTAGGACATCAATTTCCACACCCATTCCTTCTGCAACCGTCGAGACATTTGCGACCATTCCCTCAACAACCCAATTCAAACCATCATCACTTACAGCGGTCATTATTTCCTGTGGGTGAAACGGAGTTAATTCAGGATGAACATCTGGATTCATCAAGGTATAGAATACTCTGTACCCATCGCCAATGTCATGAACCTCAATGTCTATTGCTTGATTGAGTAAGATTCCATCACTATCTGCAAAATTTATCCCGTCTGTTGCAGAGGTAAAACCGGCCATATGTGAAGGTTCAGAGCAAGAAAAATACAATCTGACGCTATCATCACTTTCATTTAGCCTAACTACACTTGGAGTTCCCATAAAATCATTGCATGGCTCACCAGTACTTTGAGCATTAGTTCCATCATCATCGACTCTATTAGTTGGTGCAAAATCAGTTAAATTTGTAAAAACAGCAGATGTGGAATTGATCGATTGAGTGCCATTTTCAAGAGTGACTTTGGTTGTGGAATATAGCCTATATGTTCCATCATTCAATTTTACAAAATTTAGCCCACACCCTCCAATTCCAGTTTTTTGCGGAGATGTATAATTCAGTCCATCAGTGGAAGTTGAATAGTGATGTCCCTCTGTACCATTGCACATGTACAGATAGAAAATTGAATCTTCGTAGTAGATGAAAGGAACAGAAACTCCAGTATGGACTGCTTCGCCTGGAGTCTCAAAAATTACAGAACCTACAAATTCTTCTGTTGTAGAGTTATTGGTATTTGTTTGATTACCGGAATCATCACCATCATCTATTACAATCCCACCACCATCAATTCTCCCTTTATCGTCAATACATCCTGCTAGGGTGGTTGTAATCATTAGCAGGCATATCAGCAATACACAAGGTCTTTGCATGCTGGTGCGTACAAGTGGCACCCCATTAGGTTCATGGTTCGTGCGTTGTGGCATCCATGATGTTATTTTCAATATTTTCTGTTTCAAGCGACAACCCATTCGGTCCTTTTCATAATTAGTACATTGGAACTCCTCCTGCGTAATTGCAAAGATTTGTGTTGTGCGCGATTGGAAAGTTTGCTAGATTTTTTGAAGAAACATTGGGCTATTGATTCAGTAGTTCTATGTGTGCCTTGCTTGTGGGATGCTCATGGACCCAAGGTCTCAGGGCTGGACTGTTGATGTTGACCCCTCTCTCCCCGAGGTATCTCCCCTCTTGCTCGTAGTAAAGCGCCCCGAAGATGGTTGGCCTGTTTTGTCTTTGGATGAGATAGAAAGCCGTCTTGAGGCCATACGCGCTAGTGTTAATCTTGAGGAATTAAGGGCCGAGCCTGCAGTTCAAGCCTATCGTGACTTCTATTGGAAATTAGGCATTGACCCAACAAAAAAGCGTCCTGCAGGAGAGGCATTGGCTAGAAGAGTTCTGCAAGGAAAGCCAATGCCCAAAATCAACCCAATTGTTGATATTTACAATTTGATAAGCGCCGAAACAAGAATTGCAATTGGCGGTTACAATTTGGCCACTTTAACCTCATATTGCCCAGATAAAGTTCTGCGACTTTGCCCTGCAACCAAAGGTGAGCACTTTCTAGGCATAGGTATGTCTGACCCAGTATTGCTGAAGGGCAACCAAGTGGTATTCATGGCAGGAAAACTTCCCTTTGCAATTTTCCCCTATCGCGATGGCTATCAAACAAAAATAAATGGTGATGATAAAGCGGTGTTATTTGCTTTAGAGGATGTACCTGGTCTCCCAGAGGGGTTACTAGAATACACTGCAGAGTTACTTCTTGCTAGTTTCGGCTATGACTAATTTGTAAATAGGTCTAGGCCGCAAATGGGCTATTGTGTATCCATAATTCGGTCGCCTGCATCTCCTAATCCGGGGCAGATATAGCCGTTTTCATTTAGTTTTTCATCAACCCCTGCCATCCAAATTTGCACATCGGGGTGAGCACCTCTAAGTGCCGAAATCCCTTCGGGTGCGGCGATTAATCCAATGAAACGAATTTGCTTGAGTCCGGTTTCTTTCAAGCGCGAAATCGCCGCAATCGCCGAGCCACCAGTCGCCAACATAGGGTCAACTACAAGTGCCAAATCAACATTTGGCGGCGTCGGCAATTTGTCATAATAGTAAACCGGTTCAAGTGTTTCTTCATCGCGATATATTCCAATGTGCAGAACCCGTGCCATTGGAAGCATTTCATGCGCAGCATCACTCATTCCTAATCCAGCGCGCAATATCGGAACAATACCGATTTTTTGCGCCAAACTTTCTCCACTAAACTCACTCAGTGGTGTTTCACGATTATCTGGAACCGTGGGGAGGTCTGCAGTAGCCTCACAAATTAGGATTTGAGTTATCTCTTTTGTCAATTGTCTAAACAAAGGTGATGGAGTATTCACGTCGCGCAATCTTGTCAATTTATGTGCAATCAATGCGTGTTTTGGTACGAAAACTCCGTCTGCCATCTAATTCCCCATATCATTGTGCAAAGAAGTAAAAGCATCTGGAAGTAATTCAGATAGCATCCATACTTTGCCGATTTTCCCTTCATCTGTCCCACCAATGACCTCTATGTCTCCACAGTGTTCCCATAAGAATTGTCTGCAAGCACCGCAAGGTCCGAGTGCAGTATCGGCGGTGGCGAATTTATCCTCCCCTTTCGAGTGTCCAATGATGGCTATGCGGGTGAACTTTCTTGCCCCTTCCGACAGGGCTTTTGTTAAGGCTACTCTCTCTGCACAAATAGTCAACCCAAATGAGTCGGATTCAATATTACAACCGAAATGAACTGTGCCGTCGGCATCTTCTAAGGCTGCACCAACATGAAAGTTTGAGTGGTGGGCGATGGCATTTTCGCTTGCTGCGCAAGCGACTTCGATTAGATCCTCTCTGCTAACTAGTGATTGATCTGCACTCATGTATTCCCTCTCATTAAGCCGAATGGGCAATACTCTATGAGTCTAATGATAAGGGACTTTGAAACAACAAAGGCTGGCAAAGTATGCAGAATGCCAAATATGTCATTACGACTTTATTTTCAGCGATTTGGACTTGGCAAGAACGGAATTATTCGACTTGCGAAAGAAGAAATGTTCCTTGTTTGAACCCAAACAGTTCCTTGCCCAGTGAAGTCCATCACCAAGCCTTCTCCCCCTAATAGTGCAGATTTCAAGCCACCTAACTTTTTTATCGAAATAATAGAAGGAGAAATATTTCGGCAAGAAAAAAAACATTCTGCAATCCTTTCATGTATGTGCAACGGGGGAGGTTTGAAGATAGCGATGTGTAATGCCACGCTATGTCAGTCCCCAATCTACCCGAAGTCCGCTTGCCGGCGCGTCCGAAAATATTGGATGGTTTTGGAGAAAGGCAGGCTACATTCCGAATTTGGTTACCCGTCTTCATTCTCATCTCTTTGTTGGTTGCTTCCATTACACCTCTCCTAACTCTTGAGAAAACCCAACCTACTGAGGCGGAGACCGAGGTAACTTACACTTATTCCGTATTTCCGGAAAGAATTGATGTTGAATTAACCGGTATGGATGATTTCATTGCTGCTTCCGAGGGTGAAGAGGAATTAGCAGGGTTTCCCACTACTTGGTCCGAAGGGCACGACCACGGACTCAATACCGGGGAGATAAAAGAAATGCAACATGATACATCTCTAATTGCCAAAGAGCATGCTTCAAATCTTTGGTGGTCGGGATTTTTCACAATTATCCTTCTCTTCTTAGTTATGGAAAGAGGCAGTACTGGTAGTTTCTTTTCATGGAACCCGCGGGTAACTGAAATTATTTCTGCAATAATCAGTCTGGCTCTATTATTTTCCTTGCTCTTTTGTATCGGTAGCATCACCTCCTTAGGTGATGCTGCACCGGAGGCATTGGGTTATACCTCGCTTGAAGGAAATTGGTTCGGCCATTCTTCTGCAGAGGTTGATGGCGGTGAGGAGAGCATTTCTTGGGCACCGGGTTTTTCTTTGTGGATTGAGTTATTGGCATTAGTGATGGCAATACTTCTTTTTGTTGTTCATTTGCTTGAATCCATGACCCCTGGATGGTTGGGTGAGAGCCGCCCCTATAGTCTTCTATCACTATTCAAAAAAGGTGAAGATTGTTCTTCTTTGGAAAAGGCTGAAAAATTCGTTGGTTCAATGAAAGTTGGATTCAACATCCTACCTTCTTTGACGCTTGTTCTTGCTATTGCTTTGATAGGAACTGCTTTACTGATGCCTATGGCTAGCATTACTCAAACTTGGCAGATGCAAAATGAAGGAGGAGATTGGGAAGCGATTGAGGTTAAGTGGGAAGCAAGTATGTTCAGCACATCGTTCACAAATAACAGTGGTTTTTCTGATCAGAGTGATTTCTCCCCAACCACAGGAGTATTGAGAGAAAATGCCACAGTGTCTGGTATGGAGTCGGTTATTGATGATATTAGGATGAATCATTTGACTGCTCTGTTCATTATTTTAGTTCCTTTGACATTAGCCCTTATTCCACTTCAATATAGAAATCGAACTGGCTCACCTCGTTTGTGGTTGGGTGCTTGCCTTTTGACTTCTGCTTGGATTCTTTCTGGAATGCTTACAACAATTTCTGAAGGAGGTATAGCGTTTCACGCAGATGCCCTTAGTGCCACCCCTGTAGAGGGGATCTCTTATTTTTGGGGTTCTTCTAGTCCTGGGACTTATGGCCATGTGATGGGAATGGCCACTAGCGCAGAAGGTGCAGACTGGATTTATGATATGATGGTGGTTGACTGGAACTTGGGTGTCGGCGTATTATTGCTGAAGATGGCAACCTTCCTATGCCTGTTGGGTGGTTTTGCAAGTTTGTCTGGTGTACATGAGTCGGCCTCTCGAAATGAGGATGCCATTCCTGGAATTGGGGCATTTACTAAGGCGATACATGGAGAGCACTTTCCTGAAGCAGGCTGGCTCGGCGGTAGCCCTGATGCTAGCAACAAGGTCGCTTTCGCAGGAATCACAGTCTTGCTATTATTGGCTATGACTATAGGCGGCGCTTTCGAATTCGGCCTAGTTTCAGAGGGTGATTCTGCTGGGCCTACCTTGCGTACTTTCGATGTCGATATTGATGATACATCTGATACCAGCGGGTCCGATGGGCAATTGAATCAGGGAGGAGTACTTGAATTGACAATTGATATTCCTGCAAGTTTTGTTGAGAATGTCACATCGGCATCTTTCCAGGCAGGATGCTCCGACAATCTTGGCGATTTTGGGTCTAACAACCCAGTGGGAGAGGAGACTGATGCCATTCGTATTGAGATTTATCTTCCTGAAGAGCATGGAGGACTACTACTAGTGGAGGAAGAAGATTGTGTCGACAATTGGTCATTTTTCCACACAGTTGGCGATGATTCATCTAATGCAGGCACGTATAGAGTTCAGGCACGCAATGCCGATTCAGCGGGTAGCCTTTTCAATGCTGATGATGAATTAATGATAACAGTTGAGGTGAAGATAACCGCCATCTGCAAGGGTTCAATATTTGGATCAGGAGGCAATGCAGATGATGAGTTGTATGCTGCCGTCTTCGTTAATTGGCAAGGCTATTATGGTTCTGTCACTGAAGTAAGCGAGGAATGAAATTAACACCTTCAGTAAAGGGTCGATGATGAAGTGCAGGGAGCAGATTCTTGATGTTTGAATCCTGCTTTGATTGAATCGTAATGTAGAGTGATAAGCAAGTGCAGGGAGCAG
>JABIHC010000008.1 GCA_018649825.1 Methanobacteriota archaeon | reverse complement strand
TTCGTTGATGTTTGCTACGATGAACTTGAAGGTTTCAGTTTCTCCAGCAATAGCTTGGAAAATCTCCTGGTCATTCTCAATACCAAGTGCACCCATCAAAAGCACAACTGGAATTGCAGTAGTTCCTGCAGTGCTGATTTTAACCATCAACATACCATCACGGCGCTTTTCAACAGAAAGTGGTTTTCGTACACCATCTTTTTGTGAGAATATTTTAGCCATCTCAGTCTTCTTCTTGTATCTCTTATTGAGTTCAACAGTAACTCGGTTTGGCGCTAAGTCTTCCATTGAAATGAGAACTCTTTCTGTTCCATTGATAATGAAATATCCACCTTGGTCAAGAGGGTCTTCTCCTTTTTCTCTCCAAAGGCGGAAAGCAGTATCTCTGTCATCCTCATTTGTATTTGGATGCAAGACGCGGTCATTTAGCAGGTGAGAAGGGTGAAGGTTGCAACGGCGGCTACGCACCATTGTTGGTAAATTACCAATAGCAACTCCCTTTTCAACAGGTGACGGGATTCCATCACGGAAAATAGTGAAATCAATTGTGACTGGAGACATGTATGTCAACTTTCGCAGCCGACATTCCATTGGTGAAGAATCGTGCTCACTACCGTTTGCTTCTCGGATAACTGGAGAACCAAGTGTGATGTTTCTTAGACGAATAAATATTTCTTGGTCAATTACGTCGAGTTTGATAACTCCACCTTCATCATCCTCAAAAATATCGTCAGTACCAACACGGATTCCACGGACAATCCTTTCCATTCGGGAATTGCGATTGCTACTTGAGGGAATACAGTCATCGTATGACGCTACTTGGTGGTTCACTAGTGAACGCTCTTTGAAATATGCTTCAATAATTTCTTGCATCTTAATTCCTCCTTAATTTGTTCCCTCTACGATAAGGCGGTAAGCCACAGAAGTGCCAGCAGAAGGGCTCTTGCGAATCACTCGCAAAACTCGATCGGCTAACCATCCGGCAGGGAGGGGGGTGTGCCCCTCGTCTTCCAGCGATTTTGCCATATCTTCCTTTTCGGCTATTTCTTTGATCACTTGAATGACGGGGTCGGTCATTAGGATCTTTGGGAGTAATTCTTTTCGCAGGCGATGAACGCCTGTTTCCTCATCTATTTCACCGAGGTTCCATGGTGCTAGTGCATCTTCTTCCTCTTCTTCAGGAACCAATTCCTGATGAGGTACGATAACATGGTTTAGGACATTAAATTTAGTAAGCCCCATTGGGAAGTCATCAATGTCAACTGCGCGCGCATTGATTGTGATTTTCTTAGATGCCTTTTTGCGGCGGTTTGTGGTAAGTTCACGAATGACATTCATGATGTTTGCAAAGCGGTCATCTTCTTTGCTCATTCCAACGGCTTTTGCGACCTCGTCAATTGACATCTGCTTGATATCAGCCATGTTTCGATCAGTAGCGAGTTTGTGAGCGTGTTCCTCAGCAATCCCCATTTCTTGCAGTCGCTTTTTTGTTGCGCTCTTTACCACCATTTTGCTCACCCCGTCGCCCTTCTCGTCACCGGCCTGTATCCCAGCCAGAAGCGGGCCTGACGGGGTTCGAACCCGCGACTAACCGGTTAAAAGCCGGTTGCTCCACCTGGCTGAGCTACAGGCCCAAATGACACTCTGGGCCACCCGCCGTCCTACATCTCCCCTAAAAACACTACGGTGCGATAAACATAGACCACGCTGGGCATCCTCGACGTATTGACGCCCGGAGTTAACTAAACCTTAGACCTCCGATGCAATAAAGCCTTCGTGCCTACTCCCAGCGATTATTCCACCTGCAATAGGGGCTCAGTACCATGGTTAGGCATAGTCTTTTCACAAACTCAGAGGTTGAGAGGGAAAGAGAAACCTTACAATCTCGGGGTAGGAAAGTCACCTGGTTGACCCCCGATAATCAGGAAATAGAGGCTCAAATACCCCCTACAACCTACCCTCCGAGAAGGGACACCTCCCTGCTCGCCGAAGCGATTTTTTCTTTGGGTGGAGGAAGGGGGCGGAAAATGCTTGAAATCGGTTGTGGAAGTGGAGTAATAAGCACTTGGGCAAATCAAAGAAAATGGCAATGTTCGGCTTGTGATATTAACCCGTATTCTGTAGCCGCAACTAGGGCATTATTCAGCAATCACGGATTCCCTCCAGAAATGGTTCGTGAAGGGGGGCCTGGTGAAGGAGCGAACTCGGCTTGGGCCGGAGATGAAAATTACGACCTTATCGTCTGGAATTTACCTTACATGAGCCCACCAGAAAATGATGCAGAATTGCTTGGACCTCTCGAAGAATCAGCATTGCTTGACCTAGAAAAAGGTGGCACAGATTCGCTATTGCTCAACTCACTCCAAATTATTGAACCTAACTCAGCAAGCATTTCACACACTAATACCCAACACCCAACAGAGGAAGTTGCCCTCAACATCTCAGCCTCTGCACAAACCCAGCAAACCTCATTCATGGGAAGTCGATTACTTGCAAAAGATGGCTTGATATTATTAGTTCACTCATCAAATGAAAATGGACGAGAAATCGCTGGAAAATGGGCCAAAAGGGGTTGGGCGAGCAAAATCATTCATTCAACTTCATTTGCTGATGGCGAAGAATTGTTTGTTTTGGCTCTTTGGCGGGCCTTTTCTGAGGCCCGAGTAGAAGGCGTTAGTTCGATTGATTCTACCAATCGCTACTTACTGGAAAAGGGTGGTCGGCTCGGGAGCAGGATCTGTGCAATCCAGCAAACGGAAGGCCGCGGTATGTCAAATAACAAGTGGGAAACAAAAGAAGGAAGTTTCGCTTGCTCTTGGGTATTACATGATGGAATGCAAACTCAATTCAAACCAGGACAGGCGCAATTGCTCGCAGGCTTAGCCGCCCTAAAGGCAATAAACTTCCTCACCGATAGCAAAGTTGGCACGGATAAAGAGGGTATTTGCAAGGATGCTGAAATATTCCAAAAATGGCCGAATGACATTTGGTCAAGGCGCGGAAAGGTAGCAGGTATTCTCATTGAAGGGCGCTCAGATGGGACAAAACAAACTATCGTCTTAGGAATCGGCGTAAACCTATGCGAAATTGTAAGCGACCCCTCATCTGCAAGCTCTAAGCAAAATGTTGCGCATGAACACAAATACCCTCATGATTCTTTGCAAAATATTTTCTCACAAACAGTATCAAGGAAAGAACTTGAACGAACTCTAAATGCCACCCTCGCTAGTTATTTTGAAAATCCCCCGCAGCAAATCCTACCCGCAGAACAGGAAAATATTATCTCTCAAACCGACAGTAGTTATTTGGCTGAAAAAGCACAGATTTTTTCCAACCTCACACACTATTTACACCATCACTCTAAACCCTTGTTTAGCGGAGTAGAAGTCAAACCAACAGACATTAATTCCGAGGGCGAGTTAGTTGTTACTCACAAAGGTCAGAGTGTCGCAATAGACTCATCATCTCAACTTACTTGGCCACACAAATAACCGGCCCATAAACTCGTGATGTTTGACCTACCCATTCACATTCAGACATTGCTAACTTCGGCAAGTAGTTTTGATCATTATTGATTGCAAAAAAACCTGAAGATGAATTATTTTGGTGGCTCTTGAGATTCATCCTCTAGGCGCTTATGCTGCATGCCTTGCCAAACCCCCCAGCCCAATAGTGCTGCACCGATAATAGGCATGAGGAAAGGTTGCATCCATCGGCGTTCAAGATATATTGACCATTCAAGTTCACCATCTAATTCGTAGGCTATGGAATAAGTTCCACCTTCTTCAATATCAAATGTGACTCCATTTTCATCACCCTCCTCTAAGATGATATCATCGTAGGTTTGAACCGTATCACCGTCTTCATTGACTAATGAAAACTTTGCATGAATGCAAGATGTTGATTCGGGTAAGCACTTTGTCCCTTTGAATTCAAGGCGAATAGAATCTCCCTTTGCAACATCTATAGACAACAACTCTCCTCGGACATTTCGCTGGACTTCACCGTTTTCGCCCTCTATTGCACCAGCATCATGAGTGACTGGGATAAACATCAACGAAAGTGAGCCAAAAAGCAATACTGCACCAATAATTGTTGCAACATCATGGAGAGAAATTGCAGGTGCATGTCCACCGCCGGCCATGAACCCTCCAAATGCATCGAGCACATGAAATGAGCCCCTCAAACATCTGTTCAATAATTGCCTTGGACTAATGGGTCACTATCACAGATAGCGTGCGAGAAACAAATCTTCAGTCACTTTTTCCTTGGTGGTTTTTGCAAACCCATACGCTTGCGAACCAAGGCGATTTTACCTGATGCAGTTACGGTGGAAAATATGCTGGCAACCGAAAGATTTTCCTCCGCTTCCTCACTTGCAGAAACATCAATTTCGGCATCGTCCTCAGATGAATTGGTGGAGGTAGCAAATATTCCTCGTAAGCAAGAATAGTCTTTTAAATCAATTCTAACAATTGCTCTACCTAGATGAACAGAATTATCTGAAACATCTGCTGAATAGGTGGAGGAGAGGGAGGAATTAGTTTGCTTTAGTGCACAATGGCAATCAAAGAGACGCCAATTGAATTTGCCGTCGATGATATCAGTAAATTTTTGTTCAAATATTGCTCGGCTTTGAATATCAGCGTCAAACTCAACCCCGACCCAACGCCACTTCGGACGCAAGGCCTTGGTCAATTTCCGCTTACCCGATTTGGGGTTGGAATTGCCGCTCATGTGCACCCGAGGGCCGCACCCCTTAACATCCTTAGACCTCCGGCAACCATTCATGGTTGCATCAAACGACCCATCGCTCGCTGACGGAGAAGAGGTAGATGACTTGTTGAATGAACTAATTGATTCAAGCAATGATTCCACTGAAGTATCTGACGATTCACCAGATACCTCATCATCAGGTGAATCAAATTCTCTTATTCCAGCAGTAGGAGATGAGGTAATGAATGAGGATATTGACTCCTTTGGGATTTTGACACTTCTAAGGACGATATTAGCAAGAAATACGATGCCGCACATTCTTCTTTTGGCGACTTCCGCCTTTTTCCTGAACATTTTGGCAAACAGTTCTGCTGACGGTTCAGCAGAGTTTGCGGCAATGGGATTTATTTCACTTGCCGGCTCATATGCAATCGTCGCCTTACTTTCAAAGAAAGAGTCCTTGCAACGAATGCTACATACAAACCCTTTCTCTCTCACCGAGGGGGAAGAAAAAACATTTTCAAATGTAATGATTCATAAAACAAAGCAGATTGTCAAAGTCTGGGCATTACCACTAGTTATTACTGGAGCACTTCTAATGCTACTAATGGTAATATTTAACGAGGAGGAGGGACCACTTGGATCTGTTGCTAGTCACCTGCCTCTTGCATTAGGCTCCCTTTTTGTTGCATGGTCTATTGGCCAAGGAGTTTCATTTAGAGCATCAGTCGCTACAATGATCAAAGAGAAGGTCTCGGAAAAATCAACCGAGATAAGCCCTCCACATTTTTGGCCGGTAGCAATTACGATGATGGTAGCAAACATAATTGTTGGCGTACTCCTCATCATATTATTCTCGGCAATTCAAGACAAGGAATTAGCAACATCTCTTGACCAAGCAAGCACTTCAATTGGAGGACATGTGTTGTTCATTGTACTGATTTTGGCATCGCAGGGTGGATTATTGTGGTGGTCAAAAGAATTTGTTGAAAGTGCAAGTACTAACAAGCAAAGTAATTCCTTTTCCCTACGTTGGGGAATAGCAGTTCAAGCATTTGCAACATGGCACCTAATGTCTGTATATCGACAATACATGATGGCATCACCATCTGCTTTCACCACTATTGAAGAAGGATTCCTAATGATAATCACCGTTTTGCTTGCCATTTGGGGAATGACGACAAAAGGAATCGCCAAAGAAAACAGTATTTTTACTAAGGATAATGCACTCTTTTGGGGATTGGCATTTGGCTTTGGATATGCTGGGTCAATCGTGATGGTGGCGAATGTCATAGGAGATGTCAAGGGAGTCTTAATTGCCGGTCACCTAATCACCTGGTTGACCCTCCAACTCCTCCATCGCGCCGCATTAAAGGACTTCCTAATTACCAATGGTCAAATCGATAAGTCAAGAAATGATAAGGTCGAACCAAGTGACACCTCATCTGAGGACTCCGGCTCTGAAGCAGTTGTTGCCGCTGGAAAAGATACAGGAGACGGTGGAGATGATGCCTCAGTTGGCGAAAATATAGATATAGATGGAGATGCAATTGGTGATGATTCAAATGTTGATTGGAGCGGAGAAATACCCGATCCAATCGTTGCAGATGAGGATTGGGGTGAAGAAGTGCAAAATGAGATTCCGCCTGTCAATACTGATGATGAAGATTCAAGTGACCAAGATGAAATCAATGGTTCATTAGACGATGATTTGGAATTACTCGATTGAGACTATAGGTCCGGAAACGGCATTCAAGTTGGCAAGCCAGCACCACTAATCACTGCAACCACTCGTATTTTCCCTTCCAATTCGGATGTTGTTCTAGCGCCGAGAATCACTTGAGCATCTCTGTGTAATCCCGAAGTAAAAGCACTTGCTACGGCTTCAAGTTGTTGAATAGTCATACCAATTCCACCCTCAACTTGAATCAAGCAACCCCTCGCTCCTTGTATTTGCACATCGTAAAGCGGTGCTCGAATTGCATTTTGGAAAATCAACATTGGAGAATCGGGGTCGCCTTCGGCAACAAGCAATGTGGAACGGCCTTCTTTTTGAACGATAGAACGAAGATCCATGAGGTCCAAATTGATGAGCCCAATCTTTGAAATTGTTGCAACCAAGCCTTCAACTAATTCTTCTACCCACGCCGCCCCTAAACGCCAATCTACGCCTCTTTCACGTGCCTGCCATGCTAATCGGTCCAATGATAGTCGCACACAAACGTCTGAGTATTTCTCCAGTTTTGTGCAGGCTTCCTCGGCAACTAGTCGCCGAGAAGGTTGTGCGTCAAAGGGCAAAGCAGCGATAGATAGCACAAGTGCGCCGCGGCGCTTTGCTTGTCGGGCCATGTCTGGCGCAGCGCCACTTCCGGAACCACCACCAAGAGCGGTCAAAAGAATAACCAATTCAACCGGTTCAAGAACCCGGTTAACAAATTGAGTCAAATTACGCATACGTTGTTCACCAAGTTCAGGTAACGAAGCACAACCAGACGAATCGGGACTATCACCCAAAGTAAGCACATGAGCCTGCGTAGGTGAATCAACTCCACTCGGGTCAGCGTCTATCAGTAGCAAATCAACATTTGTACCACAACGCATTTTGGCCCGATTTGCCCATGTACACCCCAATCCTCCGACGCCAACAAGGAGCAGAGAAGCGTCTTCCATAGGGTGGACCTCAAACACCCCTAAACCCCCATAGTCAATGAACTTACACCTAATAATTACTGGTTCAAAGTAATATGAGCAAAACAAATAATTCGTCGCATTTCAGCTCAATCATAAGTAAGGAAACGCTGATATTTACGGCGTTGGTCTCGTGCCCAAGCATTATCTGGCTCTATATCAAGAACTCTCTGATAATATTCTACCGCCTTTTCAAACTCCGACAAATGTTTGCCGTACAAGTGACCCAAATTGTTCAGCACAGGGATGCAATCCGCTTCTTCCTCCAGCATAGCGAGAAACATTTTCTCGGCTGCTGATAAATCCTGCTTTTCCATCATATCCTCTGCTTCATCCAAATCTTGTAATTGTTTTGCAGAGAGTGAATAGGTATTCTTGAAGGGAGTTTCAACCATGCTGACCACGCACTACCACAGAGCAGCACACTTTCAACCCAGCGGAAAGAATTTTCGCGTCATGCAGGAAAAAAGTGTTCGGCGCAGAGCCCTATTGACACACGAAAATCTGAGAATTGTTATAGTTAGCATTTCCATATGCTAAGAACGGTCTTCTTTGCCCTACATTATTTGTTGCTGGTGAATGAGAGAGAAGGAGGGTAATCCTCAATATGGCTCGGCGTTTGGCGGGAAACATGGCATTACCTGAAGTCGTAGTAGTAGGCGGAGCAAGAACCCCATTTTGTGAATGGGCTGGTGGGAAAAGAGGAGATGGAAAGCCTGGTGGATTACTAGCCGAAGTCAGTGCAGAGGATTTAGGTGCAGCCGCAATTCGTGGCGCTCTTGAAAAGTCTGGATGTGAACCTTCGTCTGTTGACCATGTCGTAATGGGATATGCCCTACAAACCTCAGACCAAGCGATTTTTGGTGGCAGGCACGCTGGACTCAAAGCGGGTATTCCTCAAGAAGTGCCGATGTTAACCCTCAGCCGAATCTGTGGGAGTGGAGCACAATCAATTGTTTCTGGCGCTCAAATGATCATGCTTGGTGAAGCCGAAGTCGTAGTTGCCGGAGGTATGGAAAACCTAAGTCAAGCCCCTCATGTTTTGCGCGGAATGCGTTCAACATACCGTTTGGGTCGACCTCCACGTGCAGGAGATGAGTTGACCAAAAATATGGAAGATTACCTTTTTACAAACCTGTTGGATGGGATGTGTGGTTCATTTATGGCACAGACTTCCGATGAACTTTGCCGACGCAAAGGAGTTACTCGCGAGGAAACTGATGCCTTCGCTGCTCTATCACAAAATCGTACTGAGAAATCAATAGATGAGGGCATTTGGCATCAGGAAATTGTTGAAGTTGAAACTCCTTCTGGTGTTGTTGGTGCAAATGATGAGGACCATGTTGTACGCAACACAACTCCAGAATCACTTGCAAGTTTGCGAACTGCCTTTGGAGAGAATAGCCTAGTTACTGCAGGAAATGCTTCTGGCGTAGTAGATGGTGCCGCAGCAGTGGTCATCAAATCGGCTGAACGAGCAGAGGCTGATGGAGACGATGTTATTGCAAAGATTGTCTCTTGGGGTATTGTTGGACTTGAACCTGCAATCATGGCTTATGGGCCAGTACCGAGTAGCCGACTTGCTCTTGAAAAAGCCGGACTGACCGTTAATGACATTGACCGTTGGGAAATTAACGAGGCTTTTGCCGGTCAAGCAGTGGCTTGTATTAAAGACCTAGAAATCGATGTTGAAAAGGTAAACGTCAATGGTGGTGCTGTTGGGTTAGGACACCCGCTAGCAGCAACAGGAACCCGTCTAGTTCTTACTTTAGCATATGAATTGCGCCGCTGCGGTGGCAAGTTTGGAGTTGCTACTGCATGTATTGGTGGCGGTCAAGGAATTGCAGTAATTATTCAAAATCCAGCAGTCTAGAGTATAACTGTCACATCCGCCCATTATCTGCTGGCCAGTGAAATGAGACTGTGAGGGGCAGGCCAGAATACTCTCTTCCTTGATACAATTCAACTATAGGGACATAAAATTAGAGTCGCCACTATAAGGGACCTCAGTTGAGCCTCATCTATTCAGATTGAAGGGGATGCTAATGCTCGAAACCACAATGTACGGAGCCTATCTTGGAATGGCCCTAATTCTTGCAGCATTCGCCCTTGAAACCCGCGGCAAAATATCCAGTCGAGCACCTGCATACCTATGGATTATGGCAATTGGCCAAATCCTTCTTGGCATAAGAGCAGGAGTTACTCAAGAATGGCCCTTCGTCGCCCTCTCTATCGTTTGGGCTGGTTTCGCCTTTTATGCAATATTTTTCCCCAATAGTGCCGAATAAATGGCTATCCAAAACTATTCACTAGACATTATTCATCTTCAATCTGATTCAAGGTGCATCGGAAGAATCACTTGCATTATTGCTTATTGTTTTCGCTAACCACCAAGTGCCAGCAACTGCGATTACCCAGAATAGAATATTCACTCGATATGTCATGTGGTATGCATCCAATTCACTCATGCCTTTGCCCAAAAAACCATTCATCAATACATATCCAATTGCAATTCCAACTGCTTGTCCAGCAAGAGCAACTGCACCAGCAACACCCATCCCGCGGTTTCGCTCTTTCTCAGTTGTAAATCTCGCCAACAAGGAATCATTTGAAACTAATAACATTGGATACACCGGAATTACAAAGATGAATACCGCCAAAAAGGGAGGCAAACCAATACTGTATATTGACCATAATGTTCCGTAGGCAACAGCCGACCAAAGAAGTACGTTTTGGGCGCCAATTGAATCACATATTTTTCCAATAACCGCATACAAAACCAATACTGCAAGAACTGCCCACGCCTCCAAAAGACCCGAAAAGTCAATGTCAAAACCAACTATTTCGAGATAGCGCAGAGTCGTTAATACTACTGCACCGCGGGGGATTGCGACTAGGAGAACTCCTGCCATGACAAACTTTGGCCACTTACTTTCAAAAGTGAATAATTCCCTCAATGCCGACATCATTGCCGACAAACGACCTGTGCCTTCTCCCCTTGGAGTTGGACCTTCCTCTCCCTTTATCTGCCATATTGGCAGGGTAAATTCTTCGCCTTCTAAATGCCTAACTAAGTATGCCGCAATTGCAAGCATTGGAATTGAAAGAGAAATTGCTCCGACCATTGCGGAACTGACACCGTTTGAATCTAGCAAATACTTGTACAACCAACCATTTGCCATCGAACTGGCTGCTGCGAACAAACTGGAAACCGCATAAAGCATACCAATGAATTCGCCTTTGTGTTCGGGGAACCACTCAGTACCAACTGCGAAAGCAATTCTTGACGACCCGAATAAGGTAGTTTGAATGAGAGTTAGTGGAATGAATAGTTCCAACGGTGCCCACGGGAATGCAAGCATTACTGCTGCTGCCCCAGTTAGAGAAATACCAAGAATTTGCTTTCGTCGACCAATGCGATCAGCTAAGGCACCCCACAAAGGCCCCGAAATACCGTATGTGAGTATTAGAAGTCCGCCATGCAAGAGAACAAGGTCTTCGCTGGCTCCAAGTTTGCGCGAATGGAAGGAATAGAGAACCATCGCATTGGCAATACCCATCACCAAAAAGGCACCAATCGTAAGCATCTTCGGTAAGTCGCTAATATTTTTTGGCCCGTGTCCTAATTCTTCGGCAGCATCAACAAGTGAATAATATCGCTTGCGAAGCCAAATCCCGACAACGATTAATGCTGGTAATGTCAATAAATATAGAATTGTGATAGTCCCATTACCCAATAAACTGGGGCCGTCGCCAACAAATAATTCAGTTGATTGCCCACTTTGATATTGGTTGCCAGAGGTATCATTAAACATCACATTTGCAGATAATTGTTCCCCATGTTCAACATCAATTTTCCAGTACAAAATAGTTGATTCGTAGGAGTACGATTCTGAACTTTCCATACTAAACGAGCGAAAGTGTTCACCTTCGGTAACATTCAATTCATAGGTAGAGATGTTGATTTGAGACTCGTCAAGACCCCATCTTACTTGGGCTGCCCACCCCACATTCTCCCTAGCATAATCACTAAGATCTGAAGTTACTGAAACTCCTTTGCTGACCAAATATGGCGCATCAACTTGTATCATTGCTGCTGAGAAAGAAAAATTTGATGGGACTTCAGAAGTACCCCAAAATGCTTCACAATTACTATTCGTCCCAGGAAGCGCGTTACTATTAACTGTCCATTGCAGAGAAATCACACTTTCGTTATTGATTATTTCAGGCAATTCCATGCCGCTGAAAGTCACTTGACTCTTAGAAGCACTCAAGGTGAAATCACCACTATTCACTTGGTCAATCTCATTTCCATCAATCATTACTGATAGGTCTATATCCACGCTCCCGCTACCACTTACCCACAAAGAAAACTGCCAATCCTCTCCACCAATTGAGGTATTGCGAACAAATTGTTCAGTACTCATTATTGGCCCATCTGATGGACTAGAAAAGGAAGCTAAAGGAAAATTATGCGAGGATGATTGTTCACCCCCTGTGATGGACGAAGATAAGGCATCGCTATTGGCCACAAAAAGGCTAGTTTGGCGAAATTCCGGATGATACTCAACTTCAGGAGGAGGGGGAGATTCCATAGATGCAGATGCGGCCGTAGCAGCAAAGGTACCTTGCACAATTACGCCGAATAAAATAATCACAACGATGGTTGCAAATCTCGTCTGGAAAAAAGAATAATTCTTGCCCCAAATAGTATTCTTCACTGAATCGTCCATGACCTCACCTCCCTTCTCTATTCCAATGCTGGAGTACAATCAAGCCATCTCACAGAGTCACAACACCACCTAGTGGCATTGGGTTAAGAGCAGTTAGATTCTCTCCACGCAGAGAAGGTCCATCTGTAAATGTCGCAAAGATACCCATCTCACCCCCAAGGTTGTGGGCGAGGGCGAACCAAGGCCGCCCGTACTGGTCCACTCGCATATCGAGGAAATCCCCAAGCCCGCCGCAGCGATTATAGCCGCAATCGGCGGTAGTGTCTATCGGGTCTTCTGGCAAATTCACCTGCACTGTAGTGAATAGAGGATTTTCAGAAAACGCATCGGTGAGTATGGTGATGTATGCATTCCACGAGTCACCTCCACTATCACCCACATAGCCAAAGGCCACTTTCCCACCATCTCCAGCAGTCACCACAGGAAAACCAGTTCCATTGAGCCCTGAGGGAGGAGCAATCATCATTGCCTCACTCCAAGTATCTCCGTTATCTCTTGAGTATGCGTAGTATGGCATATTATCTAGTCCCATCCACATTGCATGTAAGTTATTGTCCTCGTCAACTCCTATTTGGGCTTCTTCACCATTCCAAGTATCTGCAGAGCCAGAGACTTCAGTTGGCAGCGGGTGTTCTGTCCAAGTAAGGCCGCCATTTGTACTTCTATAGATTGAATATCCCTCTCCATTACAACCGATGTTTCCACGGTAAAAATTGCCATTATTTGCACCCTCTATATGTGCCGTGAGTCCTCCACTTTGACAGTCAAGAGGCGCACCTGAAACTTCGGGAGTCCAAGTCCATCCTCCATCAAAACTGGTTGAACAAAGAGGGTGTGGGGCATTACCATTGATACAGTATACCCAAGTAGTTTCGTAAAGTGCTGCTTCATATGGAGAGGAACCAATAGTTTGGTGGTCCTGCACTGAATAGACAGAAGTTGCGATAGTTGAAGGTTTCCAAGAATCACCTTCATTGTCAGACCACTCAACGGTCATTCCGAGGAGAGCGTGCATGTCAAATTTCATTATTCGGTCAGTCCACGGATCCACATAGATATAGGGGTCATTGCTATTGACAATAGGAATTATTGGATTGTAGGCATTTTGGCAAGTATAATCGGCCAACGAGACCATCTCAATCAAACCGGAACACTGGACAACGGCGGTTGAACCACCTGGGCCATTTCCATAACTCGCCATATAGAGGTTGTCGGCAGATGTGATACCCATAGTCGGCTCAAATGTAGTCATTCCAATGCTATAGTATGACCCTTGGCTCCAAAATGGCGTATTGTTTTCGCTCAAGTTTGTAGTGATATTTGCTGCCGAAACCGCGCTTTGGTTGAGCGCATCTATGCCACCTGCATAATGATACCATGTAGTCATGGGAATTGCATTTTCGAAACTAAAAGGAGAAAATTCCTCCTCTATTTCGGGCTCGTCATCGTTGCCGAAACAGCCGGAAAGTGATGTGAGAGACATCATCAGGACAACGATTGTTGTCATTAGCACACGCACTTGCATGGTTTGGCGGAGCGGAGTGGTGTTTATGGTGGCTCCGCCTAAGATGATGATTATCCTATCCGTCTCAACAGAGCAATGTGGCTCAACCAGCCAAAGCCAAGAGAGTTGGTGTTGGTGAGTTGCTCAGAACTCGACCTTTGGTGCTTGGCGCTCAATTTGAGAAGTTACTTCGAAGAGATCTCGGCGGATAGCGCCCATGAATCCAGCAACGATGTTGGTTGGAACCATCTGTATGGCAGCATTCCAATTGGTAGCACTAGAGTTGTAGAACTCACGGCGGTCGGCAACCTGATTTTCAATTGAGACAATTTGTTTTTGCAATTCAAGGAAGTTTGTGTTGGCCTTTAGGTCAGGATAGGCTTCCGAGAGGGCGAAGATTTTTGGCATCATGCCAGAAAGCATACCTTCTGCTTGAGAGAGACCTTTGACATCTCCACCGGCGAGGGCGCTGGATGCAGTGTTTCTAGCCTGTGCGAATTGGTCAAAAAGGTCTTTTTCGTGGGTCGCATAGCCCTTTACTGTGTTTATTAGATTGGGTAACATGTCGTATCTTTGCTTTAGAAGAACGTCAATGTTTGCCCAAGATTGGTTTACATTTTCACGTAGGCGGATGAGTCGGTTCCAAGTAGAGAAGAACCAAAATCCAATCATTAGAAAGAGCATTCCGGCTATCATTAGAGCGACATATGTAGGGTCCATAGTAAACTGGCGGTAGTGGTAGAAGTTAATGAAATGTGCCCAATAATAATAATAATGATACTAATGCCTGCTCAATTGGAAAAATGAAGGGTTTATCTTTTCGATAACCTAGTTATGAATTGTTTCAATCAGATGACCACTTGAAATATGCAGACCTAGATGGCAATAAGTCCAGCAGCAGCAATCCATGCACCTAACATTGAACCAACATTCGTTAATGCAGTAACCAGTAATACCTTACCTGCCTTATTTTTCCAAAACAGATTCATCTCATCCAATTTCATGAAATCCTGTAAATCCTGCGCCGTCGGCTCAGCCATCCTCATCTGAACATATCCAGCAAACCAACCCGCTGCCAGTGTTGGGTTGAGTGAAGTAATTGGACTGGCGAGGGCTGCGGTAATAATCGCCAAGGGGTGCCCTCTTGCTAACAAACAAAAGAATGCCGCAACACCAGCATTGAAGGCAGTCCAGACAGTAAAAGTATGCAATAATGCCTCCTTATCACCCGTGTAAATGAAGTAGCCAGCAAGAGCCATTATTGCAATTGGCAGACCCCAAGTAACTACTTTCCACAATGGGTTTGGCTTAGGCACCGTAGATAATTCACGTAATTTTTCTTCATCAGGTGCCGTCTTAGACAAGTGGTCCTCAATTCCATTCAGGTGTCCAGCACCAACAACTGCTAGCACTTTCCCATTACCCCTAAGTGCTGCGATTTTTCCCGATAAAAAAGCATCCCTTTCATCAACTAATACTTCCCCTGCTCCAGGTGCAAACTGACGTAATTCATCCAATAGTTGAGATAAAAGGTCACTATTTTCCAACAATTCACTGAGTTCAATATCCTCTGCGTCATCTTCTTCCTCGCCGAGTAAGCCCCAAATTAATCCGACTTTTTCCTTTAGCCGCATTCGCTTCCATGCTCGACGCAGGGTGACTTGGATATCTCGGTCAACTAACTCGACCTTCAGATTATGCTCCTGAGCGGTCTTTACTGCCGCAACTAATTCTGCACCAGGTTGCTCTCCCTCATCCAGCCCCATTTTTCTTTGCTCGGCTGAGAGTAGAGATTGAATCAGTACTAACGGTGCTTTGCCCTCTTTGATCACTTTACGCAGACCTTCTTGGTCAAGCCTACGGTTTTCCATCAATGCGGAATATCTGCTTTCGCATAATTCTACAGCGACAATATCTGGTTTGAAATGCTCAATGTGATATTTCACTGCAGCAACAGAATCCTTTGAAACATGTGCAGTCCCAAGTAGTCGGAGGTTTTCATCAACATTACGAAATGGCGATTTGGGAATGGAGGGAGGCGATGGTGCAAGTTCAGCACCTTCGTCGGTATCTCCGGTGGCCTTTTCTCCATTATCGTCGCTCATTTCACCCACCGCTCCAATCTATAGAATATGTCTTTACTCACCAAACAATTCCAATAATTTACTTTCCATTGCAGCCAAGGCTTTGGCTTCAACATCGGCATCGGCAGGATTTGCCACTAAATCTGCAAAGGCGATTTGCCCGCCAGCAAGGCCCTTGTGACCGCCGGCTGAACCTGGTGGGAATTCCTTTCCAAGGGTGAGCCCCAGATGGATTGCTGGATTGCGACTCCTTGCCGAAAGAATAACTCTTCCTCGGCGGGGACCAAAAGTAATGACCGTTGTCACACCCTCAACATCCATCAAGAAATCTGCAACTTGAGCCAGTGCATCTCTATTTGGAAGCCTAGTCAACGGAGCAATTAGTAATCGTCCGAAAGATTTCTTCTGCGCAAATGCCTCAGTAAACACCTCAAGAGTATCCCTCGACCGAGGTGGCGTCTCAATTTCCCTCAACAAATCCCAGTCAACCCAAGGATGCAACCAAGAAAGCGCCCGTAAGTCAACAGTGTCAAAATTGCGCGTAAATCTCAACGTATCTGCTCTAATTCCACATGCCAAAGCAGTTGCCACCTCTGTATTCATTTCAATATCCAAACCCATGAACAGGGTCGCCACAAGCGAGGAAGTTGCACCGAATTCAGATTTTAGAATCTTTACATCGGCAGCAGGAGCATTATTTTCGGCATGATGATCAATTACCACAGTTGGAATACATTTTGCTGGTAAGATATTATTTGCACCGGGTTGGTGAAAATCCACCGCAATTATCGCATCTGAATTTTTCAGCAAGTCATCTACCTCCCACCCAAGGATGTGCCTTTCCAAATCTATGTTGAGCCGCCTCACCATTGTTCGATTTGACTGATGTTCAATTAGCCCTCCATGATGAATTGTAGCCCGCCTTCCCAGACTTTTGGTTAGATGCTGGATTGCTAGTGCTGATGCGAGTGCATCAGGGTCAGGATTATCGTGGCAAAAAATCGTCACTCTGCCAGTCTCAGGGGTGTTTTCAATTGCCTGCTTCAATGCACTGGCGCTAACCCTTGCATCCCATCTCTGGATTCGGGTTCGGATTGCATTTTCCGTCAATTGACTAACCGAAATCGCATCGTGATTTGCCGAAGACTCAACTTCTTGAGTAGTCAAAATCCGAGTCTTGGGCCAGCGTTGACGCAGACCCGCAATAGGGTCATCTTCAGCAATCAACTCTGGTTGGAGAAGAAGGAAGGCAGTGGGTGTGGTAATAGGCAAAGGCAATTTATCCAAAGGACAAGGTGAGGGGAAGGTGACAACTTCGCAGCCCGATAAGTCAATATCTCCTAACTCACTCCCTGCCGGCCAGAGTAGGCGACAACGCCCACGTTTTGACAACCAATTCGCCATCGATTGAGCAAGGGAAGTACTGCCGAGAATTACGTACACTTACCTCTCCCCCGAAATAACTCCCACCCATTCTATCGCTTGAAGTCTATTATTCACCAATTCAATCCAATTCCAAGATTGTAGCCAAGAAGTCAAGATGTTCAACTACATCATGTACTCGTAAAATGTCAACTCCGGAGTGCACCGCAACTGCAGCAACACCGAGAGTACCTGCAAGACGCTCAGACGGATCCTCGCGCCCGAGTAAATCTTTAAACATTGATTTGCGACTAACCCCCCATAATACTGAATAATCATTGGATTCAACTTCAGTGGAACTACATTCACATTCTTCGCAATTCCCACTGCAATTACCCGAGTCGTCCCCCGAGCAAGTGTCTGTGTCAGTTCCATTATCAGCGCCACAGCAGCCACTTTCAAGTCCTCTGAGAGAATTTGGATTGCGCAATAGTGCAAGATTGTGCTCAAGGGTTTTTCCAAAGCCAATCCCTGGGTCGAGGCAAATTAATTCGGGATTCAACCCTTCTGCAACTAATGACTCAGCTTTTGCCAACAATTCACTTGCTACTTCCTCAACAACATTAGCATAATGTGGATTTTCTTGCATATTTCCCGGCTCACCAAGCATGTGCATTATGCAAACTCCACACTTTGCTCGAATGACCAATTGAGCCATTTTCGCATCACGTAAACCCGAAATATCGTTAATTAAATCGGCACCGGCAGCCAATGCGGCTTCAGCCACCTCAAAATTTCGGGTATCTATTGAGATGAGACCATCTGGTTTTGCACTTCGAAGCCCGATAATTACTGGAATAACTCGTTCAAGTTCTTCCTCAATACTGACGGAATCGGCACCTGGCCTCGTGCTTTCCCCTCCAACATCAACCCAAGTTGCTCCAGCCAACCACATTGCTATGCCCGCCTCTATAGCGGATTCATGGTTTGTCTTTCTCGATTGTTGATGAAATGAATCAGGAGTTACATTTACGATGCCCATTATTCGGGGGAGGTAGTCGTCAGATTGTCGTAAACCCTCTATTACCGCCTGTTGGCGGCTGGCCGATAAGGGTCGCAGAACAGGCATGATGATGCTTGGGGAGACCTCATGCTTTATGACAGGTGCGAGGGCGCTATGCGTCATGGATGAGGGGTTTGAGATGAATTATGCTGATAATGGCGGCAGCATTGGAGGAGCAATAAATACTCCTCCCGCTACAGAACACGGCAACCAAGGCGCTAGTGGAGCCTCCATCACTGCCGAGGCAGTTGCTCTGTTACCAACTGCCGAGCAATTTGAAATCGCAGAAAGTATCCTCGCACGCCTCAATCCAAATTCAAAGAAAGATATCGGGTCAATGATTCACCGTCGTGGACAGATAGCAGGCCTAGTTTTGGCATCTCTTGTCCTATTCTGGTGGTTATCGGTTCTCAACCTTGGTTCTGGACACGAATATAACCAGTATACTTCCCAACTTAATTCCCTTTCATTCTCAACTGTTGCCTGGTTATTACCAATATTAGTTTTCTTTGGTTCACTTCTAAATGCGGCTGGACGCAATCTAGGCAAGCCTGCACCGAGCCTTTTTGCCGGAGTTTTCTTCTTGATTTGTATTTTCTTTGCCGCTGAACCTGTAGCGCGTGCTCTCTTTGGCGATGGCGACATTGGAGTCAGTGGGAGCCAATCATTAAGGCTGCTAATTCTCGGCTGCGGAACCTTCTATTCAGCAAAATTATTCATTGAATCATATCTTCTTGACTGGGTAAAGAAATTGGAGGAATCAATCCATGGTATTGAAATTTCTGAAATTCAAGACAATTCCGAAGAAATGGTTACGCAGTCTAGTGGAAATGACGAAACGCAAGTATACGAATGAAGCCAACAACTCAGCATCTTCGAAAACGCTGAAGTATGAGGCTTTTCTATTGCACTTGTCCAAAAAATCTCTGAAGGGCATCTACAATTGACTCTTGATCTTCTCCAGCATCTCCATTGTGTTGATACTGATGCCAAGCAACTACTCCATTTGGCTGAATAATGACAAACATGGGTGTTCCTTGCGCAGCGAATTCATGCATTGCAGACTGATTTCTATCGTCAACATATAACCAATCATGTGGCTCCCCTGGACGATCAGCACAATCATATTGATTTGCTCTGCATCCATTGTGAGTGGTTTTATCTTGGAAGGCGGCTACCTCCTCTGGAGTGGCATTGAAATAATCATTTGAGGAAAAATTAACTGCAAAAGAGAGGAACTCCACCCTATCTCCATAGTCGTTGTGGAACGAAGTCATATCATCGGCTGCGTTCCAACAATGCCCACAATCCGTGCTCAAAAATTCAATGAGTATCCATTTTGAATCTGAGCCATTTTCTTCACCCGAGGTAGTTCCATTCCAAGTATTGTTGAAGTGGTCGTGCAGAGCCCATTCTATCCACTCACCCTCAAGTTCTCTCGCCAAGGCGCGCATAGGATAGACCATGTCACCCTCCCATGGTCCGTAATCAGGTTCAACTTCCACCTCGTCATCGGACGGCCCCGTTGCTCCTTCATCGGCTGGGCAGGCATGAGTTCCATCATCGTCTGCTGGGTCGCCAGCAGTCCAATTGTAATGGGCTGCAACTTGCGGCAAAGTTTCGAGAGTAATTCCGGAATCGGATAATAGATCGAACAAGGCTCCATAATCAAGGATTTCAGTTTCACCAACATCCTTGGCCTGACTGA
>JABIHC010000071.1 GCA_018649825.1 Methanobacteriota archaeon | reverse complement strand
TGGGGCTACCGCCGAGGCATAGGTGAGTACATGAGTGAAGAACTAATGCAAAATGCAGGCATGGCACTTGGAAGTGGTAATTTTGCTGAAGCAATGGAACTATTTGAGCAATATCGCAATGCAAATCCCGATGATGCCGCAGGCCATTATGGTTGGGCTGAAGCAGCATTTATGCGAATTTCAATTGATATGGAAGAAGATGTTCCTGCAGGAAAAATAATGCAAGTATACAAGAAGGCAATGCAACTCGATGAAGATAATCTAGAGTATGTCGCTTCCTTCGCAAACTTCTGCTTAGATTGTGGGCGTATTCCAATGGCGATAAAGGAGTACCAGCGCCTTGAGAAGATGGCTGAATTAAATGAAATTCCAGTTGAGGACACATTGTTTGATGCCAGCCGATTGATTGTAGAAGCAATTGAGAGAGTTGGCCAAGGAAGAGAAAACCCGATGATTCAGCCTTGGTTGAAGCAAGCACTCATTTGGGCAGTAGGTGGACTTGGATTCAATGCAGTTGATGCTGCTGAAGCACTTTCCTCCGAGTGAAGGAGGCATACTACATGGAAGAGCCGGCATTGCTGGCAATTGCTATTGGCTACCTTGGTGAAGACTTTCATGGAAGCCAATATCAACCAAAAATAGAAACTGTTCAAGGAACTCTTGAGCAAATTGCCTATGAATTAACCTGGGGTGAAAAACCTCGTGAGAGAGTACATAGCCTCAAACTCGCCAGCCGCACAGATGCTGGAGTAAATGTTAG
The DNA here is from genome assembly GCA_018649825.1 of Methanobacteriota archaeon. Lineage (GTDB taxonomy): Archaea > Thermoplasmatota > Poseidoniia > Poseidoniales > Poseidoniaceae > PSPT01. The sequence goes on along the minus strand of JABIHC010000071.1, from coordinate 25,752 downwards.
AAAAAATATAGCAGTATTGGAATTACCTAGGCATATTTGGAATGGCGTAGGTCAGCGCAAAATGGTGCAAGCTTTCAATGACAGGCTCCCTGCAACCCTATGGGTTTGGGGAGTGTGTGAAGTACCAGTGGGGTTTGAACCACGGTTTCCATTAAATCGTACATATAGGTATAGATTAGAGGGACTTGCAAATTGGCCCGGTTCATCTATAGAACAGATGGAAAAGTGGTTAACAATATTTGTCGGTGAAAATGATTTCAGCAATTTTTGCAATCCAAGAGCAATTTCCGATCGGAATCGCACCATATATTCTGCTAAGCCATGGATAAATAATGGACAAGTTATTGGTTTTGAAATAACGGGATACTCATTTATTTGGAATCAAGTGAGGAGGATTGCCCATGCAATTCTCTGTTTAGCAAGAGGAGATGTTACAATTAGTGAAGTGGAAGATGCACTATACAAACCTGAAATCCCATGTGATTTGGGAATGGCCGAACCTGATTGGCTCGTCTTGTGGGGAATGGAGCATGAAGAATTGTCATACCAAGAGCCGGAAGCAGATCTTTCGCATTTTTCCAACTCGCCGGAGTGGTTGACCTTTAGGCAAAGACAACATTGGTGTAGGGTTGCAAAAGCCGAAGTTAGAAGTTGGATGTTGCAAGACGGCTTGAGCCTTCGTTTGGCGAATTATAAGAAGGAATAATTATTGCCGTAGCGGTAACAAAATCTATGCTAAAACTAGAGTCACGGCATCGCCATCTTCTAAATCATATTTCTCTCGCAAAAAGCGACTACAAATAACTTCCAATACACTCGTATGGCGGGTGAGATCAGGGATTAATATTGCACAACCAAAGGGCTTCTCATTGCCGGTAGAAAGCCATGCGGCAAAGGCTGTTGCCCCACCAAATGATACCCCATCACGCATGAAACCTTCAATGCGATGAGAGGGGATATGATCCAAATCAATTTCGTTTGCAGAAGATATTACATTTGCACTTAAATCAGGGGTTTCAATACCAGATAGATTCCTCAGGGCAACAAAACGACTCAAATCATCTCCCTCAAGTGTCACATTTAGCGTTCCTGGCCATGCAGTCACCCCAAGAACTTGCTTAAATTGCTCTTGATAATGTGCTTGGGCCATGAAAATATGTGCTCGTCCCAGCCCACTACTGACAATACCCGTTAGGCTATAATCATCTCGCATGTTTCTCCCAACTCCCCATAGATGATGATGCTTTCCGAATAAATTTCAAGTATCTCAAAGGTTGATTACCATGCCCTCAAAGCCAATATTCCAACCCATCTCAATTACCTTTTGGTATTCGGGAGAATTTTCATTATGAAGGGGGTTCGTATGGTTAAGGTGAATGAAGTAAATTAGTGGATCTCCTTCCATTCTTTGTCCAACCATTTCTAAAGTTTGAGACACAGGGGGGTGGGGGACTTTGGCTTGACTCCTTCCAGTCAATTCAATGCTTGACCAAAAGGTTCCATCAATTAAGGCAATATCAATTTCATATTTGTCAAGTAATTCTCGAATTGAATCTTGCCCGTGAAGTGTCAAAGTTTCCTCCCAAGAATCATGATCTGGGAGAAATAGGAGAGTCTTATTTGGACCTTTAATTATCATTGCATGCGTATCTGACAATTCATCTCTATGTGGGATTTTTAGAGGTATTACCGAAAAACCAACTTCGCATTCAGACTGAAGGGAGAGTGGCGAAAATTCATTTGCACTTTCAAATGGCTTTGGAAAAAACACTCCTTGACTTAGCATCTCAAGCCAATGAGGTGTGTTTTTCATAAGTCTAAAAAAAGAAAGGCTCGTGTATAGTGGCAAATCTCTCACATCCATTGCAGTTTTGCCAAATAGTCCTAATCCATCTATATGTCCATGATGGGCATGAGTAATCCAAAGTGAATTGATTTGTGGAAAAATTCCTGTACTCTTTTCCCATAATTGTAATTGCCATGCAAGGTCTCGAGTTGCTTCGAATAAATGTCCGCTACCATCACTTCCAATAATGCCAAGTGAGACTGGATGACGCTTATTTTCTGCAATAGATGCTAAGCCTGTGCAACATTCTTTTTGGCATCCAGGTTGGGGTCGCCCCCCGTCTTGGGCAATTCCCAATAGGCAAATACTGACTGCAGTTCCCGCAGCAATGACATCTCCCATGGTACCGGCAGTGGTTACATAGCAATATGTGTGGCGGCGAAATACCCAAAGCCCACTAAGGTTAGCATGTAGCATAGGAGAGTCTACTATGCCCGGCGACATGTCTTGGATGAAAGCACGATATCTTGAATTAAGTAGTCAAAGTTTGCAATGGGAGCCGCCTACATTAGAATCCGCGAGCACGCCTCGTTGTGTCTTTGATGGCAAAGAAATGATTATGCTTTCAGCAAATAATTACCTCAACTTGACTACTCACCCTAAAGTAATGCAGGCAATGATTGAAGCGACTGCAAAGTATGGAGCAGGTTCCGGCTCGGTGCGAGCTATTGCCGGCACAATGGATATTCACCTACAAGCAGAAGCAAAAGTGGCAGAATTTAAGAGAGTTGAAGCATGTTTAATCCATTCAGCAGGTTACACTGCAAATGTTGGATCTATCCCAACTCTAGTTAAGGGCAAAGATGATGTTATTATTTCCGATGCGCTAAACCACGGTTCAATCATTGATGGAGTAAGGTTAACCAAAGCAACTAGAGCAGTATATGGGCATAACGACATGGGTGAATTGGAAGCGGTATTAATCGCAAATCAAGACAAGGACCGAAAGTTGATTATTACCGATGGAGTGTTTTCAATGGATGGAGATGTTGCGCCATTAGATGAAGTAACTAAATTGGCAGAGGAATTTGGCGCCATGGTATATGTTGATGATTGCCATGGTGAAGGGGTGCTCGGAAAAGGCGGTGCGGGAATTGTTGATCACTTTGGGCTCCAAGGTAAGGTTGATTTTGAAATCGGTTCTTTTTCGAAAGCGCTCGGTGTTCAAGGTGGAATTGTTGCTGGTTCAAAGGAGACAAAAACACACTTGCTTAACCACTCTCGTTCTTGGTTGTTATCTGGGAGTCAACCACCCGGAGTTGCTGCAGCGCAAAAAGCAGCAATTGAAGTCCTAATTGAGGAGCCGGAACATCATGCAAAACTATGGGCTAATACCAACCATTTCAGAAAAGAAATGGAGGGGCTTGGATTTGACTTGGGAGTTTCAACCACACCTATTATTCCAGTAATGTGTGGAGAATCATCAGTTGCTAAAGGCCTCGCAGAAGAGATGGGGAAACTAGGAATCATGGTTGGTGCAATTGTATTTCCGATGGTAGAGAGAAATAAATCTCGTGTCCGAAATCAACTGTCAGCAGGACTGGGAGAGGCCGAATTAGATGATATTCTTCGCGCCTACGAAAGCGCAGGTAAGGTCATTGGACTCATCTAAATAATCAAGGAGCAAAATTTCCGATTATCAGTGATTATTCTTCTTCACCATTAGTCGTTTCAAATGTTTCCACCACATTAAGAAGTTCATCATCGCCACCGGCAATATCAACATCTTCTTGAATTCGAATCCTCTTGCCTCCAAAAGGGTCATCGCCCGATTCAAGGATTGTAAGGTATCGCCATCTTGGCGCCCAGGAAACATGAACATAAATTGGGCCGGGGATAATGATGAGCATCCATGCAATAGATGAGGTAGTTTGGAATAGTCCAGTAATAATTAGTGTCAACCACGCAAGCCCAACAAAAGGCATCAGATAGAGGATTGTACGCGGCACTTCCATGGGAGGGCGCTTGAAAATTGACATCATTATTCGAGAACAAAAACCCAAAAAAGAACACGCAAAAATGATGAAAACACCTTGGTAAAACAAGGTGATCCCCCAAGTTGTTGAATTCCAACCGGTTTTGTATCCAATTGGAAAGGCTAATGCCAAAGTAATTAGAAGTCCATATAATCCTCCAACGTATGATGGGTGATTTGCCCACAAAGGCCATGCTGCGAAGCGTTGAGAAAGGCTACCCCCCAACACCACCCCTTGCTGTTCGGGATGCATTTCATTCAGCGCAGTACGCCAAGTCAATACCTTTGACACACATGACCCTCAGTGAATATAGGTAATATGTATAGGGGTTGAAAAAAGTCATTATGAGCCGTTAATATCAATAATGCACTTATTCGTCTAACCTCAAGATATTATCCATCGCAAATTTGCATTTGCAATTTGATGCTCACTTTCGAGTTGATGCAATTTCCACATATTCGTCAAGCGAACCAGGAGTAGTATCTCCCCATTCTCTGTCCAGCAAACCACTCTCTTGATTTTCTCGCTCTCTGGCATCCGAAAAGTGACCCTCGCTTGCAATCTCACAGGATAATGAAGCGTTTAATATCGCAAAGTTAACCCATTGCAAAAAAATTCTTTCACGCCCTTTCATGGCAGGAGGAAGATTTCCGAGGAAGGTGTTTTCCCCATCCTCTGCGAGGATAATTGAAACACGAGATAGAGGATCCTTTGTCACTTTTAGAGGCGTATTCGGAATATCAAACCATCCCTTTTCTTCAGTCCAAATCTGCACTTTTGCATCCTTTTCACCAATTTCCAAATCAACCCATGGGTGATTAATATTCACGGCCAAGGGGAAATGAAGATAAATCCGATGAAGTTTGAATGCCATAAATAAACTGAAGAATATTACAATGGAACCAAGGACCAATGTCAAAGATGACTTGCTGCTAATTGCAACAAGAAAGGATACGATAATAGGGATAATAATAAGAAACTGAATTATTACTTTGCGATTAATATTTGCACCGATATCTGTGTGCAAAAAGTGAACCATCCCCCCATCTGGTTTGGACCACATCATATGCCGAGAATAGCCATATGTCATTAACTCGGCGGTTATGATTATACCTACAAAATGACCTCTATGCATTACTCTCAAGCATTATGTTCAAATGTATAAAAAGCACGAACATGAATTGAGGGCGTTAGCGTGGTTGAATTACCAAGAGGTGAAACTGTCGAAACCCGCCGCGGCGGCCCCGATGTTTTGCAGACTTTGGTACGTGATCAATTTGGTCAAAATGGCACTGGCTATATTCGAATTGAACGCATCCCAAATACTGGCCATCCGCGAATTGGACAATTGGTAATTAAAGATGGAAAACCACTCGCAGCGATTCATGAACAGGCCGCCATACGACATGGAGTTGAGGCTCTAATTGAAATTGAAGATGATGCACTATTCCTTCAATCACAACTTAGCGTAGTTAAGGATGTTGAAATAGAACTGATTGCTCAACTTCACCCAGATGCCCTCCTTAATATTTCAATGGCTTGGGATGTGGATTCACCATTATCATCGGACAAGCACTGGTGGGAAGGGAGAAAGGCTACTGAAATAAAATGGTCAACAGTTGAAGAATTACCTGAATACGAGACAGTTGTCGAGACACCCGAATTCATTCAACGTGCTGCGGCGATAAAAAGGGCGCAGATGCAAGGGGAATTGGCAGGTGAATTGTTACCGGGCCATGTCCACCTTCTCGATGCAGAAAGGTCGGATGACGCTTACAAACTTGCATTTGAGTTAGCCAGTATTGGAAGACCATTATTGGTAATTTCTCGAACTGCGAGAGAATCTATCAGCGTCGAATATAATATTCCTTCATCATCTTGTTGGTGGCTTTCAGAAAGACCGGGAAATGCCGAACAATCCCTCGGCCCAAGATTTGAAGAAATTAGTAGAGTGGTAAATGATTTCTTATGGGGTAATTTGCGAGCAGTAGTATTATTCGACGGCATGGAATTTCTAAGTAGTATTCACGGAACAGAACGGATGCTTGGATTCCTGCGAAGAATTGCTGATGATTTCAACGATAGTGATAATTTACTACTTATTCCTGCAGATCTATTAGTCTGGCCTGAAAAGGAAAGAAGAAAGATTCAACGCGTAGCCGATGAAATTCCAAGTAGATTAGTCAGTTTTTGGCTTCAAGACCCTGAATTATTATCGCAGCACCCTTTTTGCGCCCCCCCCTCTGAGGAAGAGAGTAAGTGGATAGAAGATAGCCTAAAATCTGCACTAGAAATAAGGAATAAACCTTTGGTTTCAACTGGAGAAATAAATTATCCCCCACAACCAACTGCACAATTGCCAAGAGATGATGAGGGGCAAATCAGTTCAACATCCACCTCAGCAATTCCCAGTGAAGAAATTCTCGGCTTTGCGAATAAATTTTCTGCTGGTGAACTTGCAAGGCAATTATTTAGCGAGGATGAACTACTAAATGATGATGAGAAAAGCATTAGTATTGATTCTATTGAACAAGTTGGTCCTTCAGAAGACTGGATTCCTACCTTCCATTCTGCGGCCCCTCCAAGAGCCTCGCAATCTATGCCCGCCGAGCCACATTCACCACAAACAATTACCTCTGGAACGGAGGAGAAATACGATGAAGAGGTTGCCACATACATTGAAACTCCACACGAAAAATACGAAGGCTTAGATGAAGGTGGTGAAGTTGAAGTCACTGTTAATGACATCCCAGCAGCCGTCTTACAGACGCTTCATAATCACCTTCCGAGAGGGGACATTATTTCTGCCGAATTGGAAGTAGAAGATGGACAAATGCACTATGAATTGAATGTATATCAAGATGGAGTGGAATATGAAATTGAGATTACCCCTGAGGGTTTTGTCGTTGAGTTAGAGGTAGAGTCGAGACAGGGCCCACGGAGTCCAGTTTACCTTGGCCAGCGAAAGGATTTGCGAAGTGGGAGCAAATCAACTGAGCAAATTTCATTAAATCAAAATGAGCTTTCTGCTGCAGCGACTCTCGCAGAGGACATCTCGACAAGACCCCTTGAACACAGAGTTAAACTAAATGATAGATTGGCAAAGGCCAAGCAAGCATTAGAAGCAATAAGTACTGCAAGCATTAGTGCCGGCATTAGGGTTACAAAGGCTCAATTGCCTCGCCCAAGCGGCGATATTGAAAGAGAGAGGGTTGTTGGCGAATGGAACCAAGTCGCAAATTCAGCATCACTTCCACAAATAAAGAATGAGGTCCAAGAACCTCGAAAGTTACCCGATTCATGGTCAGCAGCAGCGCTACACATTGGACGAAGCAAAAATGATGGTCTGGAAAATATGGAAGGCATTGGCTCTCCACTTAGCGCCAGACCTGGAATTGAAATTGCCTCAGAAGATAGAGGAAGGGAAATGTCAAGGCGGAGACAACGAGACATGTCGCTTTCAGCAATATCGCGCCGTATTGCCGAGCAGGATGCTGAACGGATGAGAGAAGAGAAAGGAGCAAAGGTAGTAACTAATAATCGGGGTGCAGATAAATGAAATCCCGAAAAAAGGACAAACTTGCAAATGCCATAGAAAGTAGCAAATCTCTAATTGATTACGAAGCAAACGATTCCGCAGACAAATCCTACTCCCGATTTGCAGAATTAGCAGGAATACCAAAAGGAAAGAAAGGGGCCAAAACCTCACTATTACAAAAGGCTGCAACAGGTGACAAAAGAACTTCTTTCGCACGAATTGCAGACAATGTACTTGGTGAAGAATCAAGGCACTCAAGTAGAGTCTTGGAGTTTACCGAGAACGAGATTAATCAACAAGTCGGACTAGGACCTTGGATTCAATCTCGTATTAATGTTCTGCGCAACGACAATATTGAGAAGTTAGAAAATGTCACTGAATCAGCAGGATGGGCTGGACATAACGAGAGTGGTGAACCCTTTTGGAAAGTTGTATTAAATGAGCGCAGAAATACCGCAACATGGGAAAAAGACGGCAATGATGGTAAGGAAACATATCTAAGCGACGCTCTTCCTTCACTTGAAGAACCACTTGCAGAATTTTCAAAATGGCCACCTCATTTACCTCGAAACGAACAACGGACTTTTAAAAACTTTCATGTGTGTAGAGAAAATGACCTGGCATCGCTTAGCGTAAATGAAATATTGGATAAGCCGGCTGACAAAATAAATCCACTATTGATTATGGGGGGAAGTGGCACTGGAAAAACTCACCTTCTTTGGGCAACAGGCTGGGCTTTTTCTAAACAATTGCCTTGTGATTGTGTTAGAATATTTTCTTGCTCTATTATTGATTCAGATTTTAGCCTACCAAAAAATTGGAATGAGATGCTTGACAGAACAAGTGCATTGTTAATTGATGATGTTGATTTGATATATTCAATACCGGATGCGATGCACGCCATTGGCCAAGTTATTGACTGGGCAATAAACATAGGCATTCAAGTCGTGCTAACTGCCTCCTCTCAATACACAGGTGCCTTACATAACCGCCTAAGCGAAGTATTGCGTTCAGCAGTCGTTGCAGAATTACAAACTCCAAGTATTGACTCACTGTTGATGATGCTTCGCCAACGAATCTCGGGGAGACAATTGTTACTTACTGATTCAATGCTAGAAGTGATTATTTCGGAATCTGACAAATCCTGGGCCTCTTGTCAGGCAACTCTTGAGAAAGTGGCAATCGGAATTGAAGGCGGAGTGGAAATAAGTGATAGTAAAGATGTTGCTATGCTATTAAGAAACCCGAGTCAGATGAGAGGGACTGAACAAATTGAAGAATCATATGCTGATATTAACCTTGAGGAAAAGGGGGCTGAAATTGCCGCAGAAGTGCTTGATACTGTATTTGCCGACCCTCTTTCACCGGCGATTGATATTCACACAGAGTTACCAAATATTGGATCAGATGATTATGTTCCACCTGACTTAATGCCGGATGATTCTGAGGCTGCGATAAATGCAATTGTTCAACGGCATCTCGGTGAAGAACTCGAGCAACTAAACAAGAGAAGAGACCATGCTCTTAGGGTGGATGAAAGAGATGCACACCTGATAACCAAGGCACCAGATTTGGATGCTGAAATAAGAGGAAAAGTTGCAGAACAATTATCGCCTATTGAAATGGTTGCAACTGCAGGATTTGGCAGAATCCAAGATGAATTATTAGAGCATCAAAAACGGCTTGCTAAGTATGAAAAAGAGTTGTTTGAAATTGGAGCACAAGTTGAAACTGCCGATGCTAAAGAACTGATTAATCTTGTTGACAAATTACGAGATGTCCAAATCAGCTTGACTGAAATTGACCCCGACTCACTACCTCTGCCTGAGTTTGTTGATGCAAAAATTAGGAGGAGGCCAGTGCGGAAAAAACCTGAAATTGTTCGCCTCCCTATCCTATCTCCTCGCCCCATATTGCCAGTAAAGAGGGATACGGCGCATATCTTACCGGTTTTTGACCCTGTATTGATTCCAGTAAATAATGCCCACCATTTTTCAATCAAAGATAGTAACTCAGTCAAAGTTTGAGGCGCTATTATGAAACGGAAACAAATGAAACATAGAGAATGGTGGAGTGAAGGACTCAACTTCACTTGCCTAGATGAATGTGGAAAATGCTGTGATGAGCCGGGGGGTATTGTTTACCTTTCACCAGATGATGCAATTAGAATTAGTTCGCACCATGATCTGGAAGTTTCTAAATGGTTGCAACGCTATTGCCGGCGAACATTGGATGGGAGGTGGATTCTAAATTCACGACCCAAAGATGATATTTGTATTTACTTAAATCGACAAAAAACATGTGATATTTACGAGGTCAAACCAACCCAGTGTTCAGCATTCCCATGGTGGCGTGAGAATTTACGGAGTGAAAAATCATGGAATAAAACACTTGGATTTTGCCCGGGCCTCACGAGTGAGGATGCAATTCTAATTGATGGAGATACCATTCGCTTATGGGTTGATGCCGATAAAGAAGCACAACGAGGTTTTAGGCAATGGCCACCACTAAGGAAAAAATAAACCGGCCATTAATGACGAAAGTAGTCAGAAATCAAAAGGATTTTTGTAATCGGCAGAAGATGGTGTCGCCTTTTCTCCATGTGAGGCACTTACGAGTATTGTAGAGGCATCTGAAGTAGGAGGTGTATCCATATCCAAATCCCCAACATCACCAAGAATCCCAAGTGCCCTACGGCCGCCGTAGGTTGAAACTCTTAGTTGCTCTAGGCGCCTGCGGCGAAAAATGAAAGATACTATTGTAAGTGTTGAATAAATGAGGAAATTAACTAACCCTATTACAAGACTTTCAGTAATCGCAAATTGAAACTCACAAAAACCACCGCATTCAGTAATTGGTGAATTAAGTAAAGAATAGTTATGTGCAAGACCAATAATTACACTCAAACTAAGTACACTCCCGATAATAATTCCGAGAAGTTCTCCCACCGGCCTAAGGTTTACCATTCTATTCCAACCTCGGCTTAACCTAAGACATTTCAATAATTCCCACATTACTCAAAAAAAAGTAATGTTTCGTCATTCACCGGCGGTGCGCCGCAGCAAAGTAAGTGTTGAAAAATACACCAAGTTCGCTCGTATTCACCTCTACGTTCATCAAAAATAATAGTTCGCCTTATACACATGTTCTGTTTGGGCATGAAATGAGGGAAAGAGATGACACCAAATCCGGCTCCAAAATCTCTCATTGAAATAACCGAGGCACACCTAAATACTGGGCTTCGCGGCGTCCCAGTAGGAACTTGTAGAACCTCATTTGTTACACCAGAAGGTGGTGTGCATTATGTCGGATATCCAATTGATGAATTGGCCGAGTTAGACCCCGAGGATGTTGTCTTCCTTCTCCACTATAAACATCTTCCAAGTCCGGATGAAGCGTCTTCTTTTCGCAAAGATTTGGCAGCCCGTGCAACCCTCCCTCCCCACGTAGCCAATGTGCTTCAAGCAATGCCCAAAAAAGGCCACCCAATGGATTGGCTCGCAGTTGGCCTTCAAACATTGGGCTCAGCAAATAGAACTGAGGACTGGCGAGAAGATGCTCTCAATATGACTGCTTGCATGCCCGAACTCATGGCATTAATTTTCCGAATACGCGAAGAGCGTTTTGAAGGCATGCCTGAATCACGCCCTAAACTTGGCTTGGTTGCAAACTTCGTCCATATGCTTGACCTTCCTGGTGCTGACAAGTGGGCTTTGACCAAAGTACTGCGAGTTTTCCTTGTCCTTCACATGGATCATGGAGGTGGGAATCTTTCTACCTTTACCGGAAAGGCAATTGCGAGTAGCCACTCCGATATTTATGCATCAATGGTCGGGGCAATGAATGCTCTATTTGGACCATTACACGGCAGAGCAAATCAATCCTGCCTAGACTTTGTGCGCCGCATTGGTACAGATGATAGCGATGCAGTTGAAAAATTCGTACGGGCCGAACTTGCAGCAAAGAGGCCAATATTTGGTTTCGGCCATGCCGTTCTCCGAACTGAAGACCCACGGGCTGCAATTCAGTTTGCACTAGGTGAAAAAATATGTCCAAATGATTCAAATTTTAAAATTATTAGAACACTTAGAGAAGTTGTCCCTCGAGTCCTTGGCGAAATCCCCAAAATCAGCAATCCTAATGCAAATGTGGACATTGCTTCCGGTACATTACTAAACCATGTTGGACTTGTTGATTCTGAATATTACACTACATTCTTTGGCTGGGCGCGAACTGCTGGAATTGGAGCGCAGATTGTTGATGAAAGAACAATAATGCGCGGTGGGCGTGGCGTACCTCTTTATCGGCCAAAATATATCGCAGAAGAACAGCAAGAGCAACATATTGAATGAATCGTTTGCCTATCTTGGCAGAGGCTAATAGATTGGCCGTTGGCTTTTCCCACAACCTCTATGTCCTATTAGTCGAACTGCTTCCCAAGGCATGGTTGTAGGTGAACAGGACTCCATCAGTTCATCAATGCTCTTTTTCCATTCATAGCGATTACGCCAAAGTGTGACTACATTTTTTTGCTCAGAATAATTCAATTCATGCCATGGAGTTAATTCCGAATTTGCCTGCGAGATAAGTTTCTCATGTTCTTCCTGTGGTGAGGTAGAAAATAGATTAATCCATTCATTAGAAAGTGGAAGAGTTGCGGGTTTTTTCCAGCGTGCAGAGCCGCAAGGCAGGGTATGAATAGATGGTGCTGCATTATCGGTCAGAGGTGTAATTCCTGCGTTAATCAATTCTGCTTCTAAATGTAATTTGCCTGGCCAAACATATATTGGAAACCCACCCGTTGCTTGACGTAATTTCTGCAATTGCTTCCCCTTGAGTCCAACTGAAGACCCTATTGGCAATTTGTTTGTTGGTGGAATAAAGTATTCTAATGCACAAGGTACCATCGGGGAATTATTGGCTTTTTGCTTTCTTATTAACCGTGAAAGAGGAGTTGAGAGATACTGAGGAAAACATACTGTACGCTTGAATGTTCTCCCACCAAAACTGGGTATGATTGGCCATAATGTGGAGGCGGGGCGGTGGATTTTTTCTTTGCTAATAATTGCAGGTAAACCTTTGAAAAATGCATAAAATACACTATTTTGAATTGATACTGAATATTCGGACAATATTTCTTCTGCGGCCAAAACTAACTTTTTCATTTGCGTTCTTTGTTTACCACTTGCTAGCCAACCACCAGAGGCGCCGGATGAAGGATGAGGTGGTTTTAGTTCTACGCAAATCATCGCCGCCTGTTCATTTAGTCGCATTTGCACATCCTTATCGGCCAGAAAATTTTCAAATGACGTAAAATCCAAAGCACATAACTCATCAAGATTATTATTTTCTACCCAAGGAGATTCAAGCCCGGAACGTACTTCTTCGCAAGTACTTACTTTGGCATCATGATGAATTATCACCCCTCCATCCTTTGTTAAGCGTAAATCAAATTCAACTCCGTCGAAAGCAAGGAGGCCTTGGCTCAAAGACTCGAGACTGTTCTCGGGAGGTTGAACCCATTCCATACACGGGCGATTGTTTACCTATTGATAAAAAAGACCCATGAAACACTGCTTTGTTGAGGAAGTATCAAAAGAGAACAGACTTTGCTTATGACGGGGATATATCATGCAGACGTTAAAGGAGAAGCGGGAAAATCGTAGCGATGAGCAAAAAAAATCCATTTTCGGCTATGGTATGTATGATTGGGCTAAGTCCGCATACGAAACCAGCGTAGTAACCGCAATATTACCGGCATGGTTTACCTATCTGTTCATTAGAACAAATGGTTCTGCCTTTACTTTGCTCGGCGACTTTACGATAACTGCAGATATCGCTTGGGCATTTGCAACTATGGCCTCAGCAATGCTCATCGCATTTGTGTCGCCGGCATTAGGAATAATTGCCGATAGAACTACAATAAAAATGTGGATGTTGCGGCTATTTACAATTATTGGAGTTGTCGGCACTGTTGCTCTTGCAATTGGAGGTTATCTTGGCGCTGGTGCTTGGCTTTGGGTCTGGGTTGCTTATTTCTTTGCTAATTTAGGATTAAACGGTGCAAGTGTATTCTACAATGCAATTCTCCCCCACATGGGCGATGAAGATGAAATGGATGAAATATCCAATAAAGCATTTGCTTATGGTTACCTTGGAGGAGGTATTTTGTTGCTCATTCACCTAGTCATGGTTCTCAGTTTAAGTGGCGATTGGGTAATTCCTTTTACTTTAGTCAGTAGTGGCCTATGGTGGTATGGTTTTGCATATTACACCTTTAAACATATACCTGAACCCGAGGTTGAAAATCCACTTGAAATCACAGGAATAGGCCATGCAACAAAGATCGCATTATCCGAATTGAGGCAAACCGTCAAGGAAATCAGTAAATTCAAGGTATTAACAATCTACATGATTGCATATTTCTTATTTATTGATGGTATTAATTCCGTTACCGCACTTGCCGGTTCATTTGGCTCAGCAGTATTAGGAATTGACATTGGAACCCTAATGCTCGTAATCATGATTGTTCAATTTGTAGCAGCACCTGCCGCTATTGGATTTACCAAAATGGCCGAAGCGACTTCAACAAAGTCAGCATTAACAATGGCGTGTGTTGGCTGGTGTGTAGTGGTAGTATTGGCAGTAGGATTTGCTCCACTTGAACTTGAAAGCCACTCGGAGTATGATGTCCAACTTACCTATAATGAAACTACTGGAGAATATGATGTAATGACAATAAGCGACCCCGACGATTTATTTGGAGGCGGTGCAAGTGACAAGGCTATTCTTGAGGTTTTTGATACCGATGCTGCAAGTTTGCCAACAATGAAGGAGGGAGGTTCTTGGCCAGACGATGCAATAGCGGGCTCGATATCTCAAACCGCAATTGATTCAGGCTTTACCGGCCTGTTTTCTGATTCAAGATTTAGTGCTTCAATTGAGGGCTCTCCTTCAAGTGATTCAACTACTGTTGGTTTGGATCATCCGACAAATATTGGTGATGAAGCAGGAGATGGTTTTGCGGTGTGGTTGCGCGATAACTTTTGGGCTCCATTATCCTTTACTGTTTCAACCCAATTCTTGATGCTCGGGGTAATGTCCGGCTCATTATTAGGTGGAAGCCAAGGTTTGGCACGTTCATTATTCTGTCAAATCATCCCTGAAACACGTTCAACAGAATTCTTTGGATTCTTTGGATTCTTTGGAAAAGTTGCTGCATTTATGGGGCCACTCTTGTATGCCTTTGTAGGTGGGTTTTTCGGCAGCAGAATGGCATTAGTTAGCATTGCGCTATTGATAGTCGCAGGAACATTGATGTTGAAAGCAGTTGATGTTGAAGAAGGAATCCGGGTTGCAGCCGAGGAAGATTTACGAAATCGTGGATTTTATGCCGAAGCTGAATAAAACATTATTATTCATTCACTGACAATTACTATCTCAATCAGGGCGAAATGATTGCACAAAGGAACACTGTACATTCCTATTTGGAAGAGCAAAACTAGGACTACTACGCGGTAATTATTGGTGTCATTCAGCACCACCGTTTTTCTTTGGCATCATCATTTCAAGTATTAATGCCAATTCAAAAAGTAGTACAATCGGCCCTGCAACCAAGAAAAGGGAAAGGGGGTCTGGAGGGGAAAACAATGCCCCCAAAATAGTCGCTCCAAACCAAATATGGCGACGCCATTTTGACAAATCAGCGCGTGATAATAATCCCGAGCGAAGAACTACCATTGTCATGAGAGGAGTTTGAAATCCAAGCATACTTGCCAAAGTCATATTCAAAATAAATCCCAAATATGCTGAAAGGCGCCACTCGGTTTTGAGGCCAGCAGATGCTGCATCATTTGCTAAATAGTCCAATAATAATGGCAATAATAATCCATAGGAGTATACAAGTCCGGCAATAGCGAGCAAAGGTATGAACAACATGACAACAATCATCTTTGCATTCATCTTTGGAATTTGCAAATCAGCCTCTTCAACCCTTTCCCTAAGTGATTGTGAATTTAGCCCAATTTTCACGACATCATAGATTAGCATAAAACTAGCCATTAATATTCCGAAGCCTGCTGCAAAGCGCATCTTTATTGCAATAAACTCAACAGGAGTAAGAACTGCAATACTTGTATCAGTTGGTGCAAGGCTGGCATCGGTAACCAACCATTCTACAATGTAGGATGCAAGGGGATAACCACCAATCAACCCGAGAAAAAAAATCCCCGCAAGGAGGGGTAATCTGTGCATCACATGAGTTCGTATTTCAAGAATGATTCTTCCACCTGGACTATCCATCAGATTCTCGAGGTTCATTTCGAAATCGGAGTCAGTCATTATCGGGCCTCAGTTTTCGGGTAGGGCTCTTATCCATCAAATCACCGGAGGGGAAAAGATAGGAGAACTAGCCACTTTCAAAGTTGAGGACCTCTCAAAAACCAATACTGCAACGCCGAGATAATGAAAAAATAAGTCCGGAAAAAAGCATTTGGACTCTAGAACAGACTTGAGAGGTCAGGCATATCAGAGAGTTCATTTGACCCACTTGGCGACGGGGGAGTTTCTACCGGTTGAGGTATGTCCTTAGGCTGAACTACCTCTCCTAATAATTCAGATAAATCAGGCATCTCTATTGTGGCTGAAACTACAACCGAGGGTTTAGATTCTATTTTGTCAGACCCCATTATTTCAGCCGACGTTTCTACTGGAGGTTGGCTTGAGGGTGAAGGTTCATTGTCCACGCTAGCGGCATCAAATAGATTGCTAAGATCAGGCATTTCATCACTTTGCAATTCATCATCTTGTGGCAGGAGTTGGGGTTCGGCTTGGAATTGTTCAGAAGGCGTAGACTTTGGCAAGGGTACATTCTTTGCCTGAATAGCCTCTGCATTAGCGATTATATGAGGAGGTAATGAATTACTTTCTTCACCGGCTTTGGGTAAAGCAACTGAAATATTTTCAGATGGAGCAAAGGGCATTTTTACTTCAGGAGCGTCATCAAGAATCAAATTATCCACCCCAGGTATCTCATTGTACACATTGCTCTTTGCAACTTCCTTCACAGGGAGTTCAGGTGATACTGAGGCAAGCAAGTTTGAAGCAGATGTAATTGCTACTTGACTTACTGCTTCTGCTTCGGAGATTATTGAATCTACAATGGAAGATGTCATTGGATTATTTAAAGTTGAATTACCGCCTTTGAGGAAATTATCAGATGAAGACCCAGTAGTGCTTACGGCACTTGCGGAAACTACGGTTGCTGAAAACTCATCTCCCAAGGCAATAGCATCTCCTCCTGTTGGCACTACAAAATGGGGCCTAAAGCGCCCGGCCCACTTGCCACCGGCAAAAGAAATAATCGCGAGGACAAGAAGTAGAACCTCCTGTGAACTCCAAATTCCGTTCGGCCCAAAAACTGGTTGGCTATTCTCAAGCCCAAATAAATTTTTCAAAAAAGGAAAACCATAATATTTCTCACCAAAATGACCGGGCCAAGGGCCGATGAGGACATTTAGAAGAGTGAAAAGGACAACCGAAACGGATAGGCCAAACAGGGCTTGACTGAGGGCCGGATAATATCGCTCCGAGTTCATTCAAATGCCCACAAGCGGTTGAGTAAATCAAACCTTCCGCTCACATGACTGCTTAAAAGCAGCTTTTTTTCACCCTCACGGCACAATATTCGACCTAGAAAGCATCCTTGAATCGGTACGAACTGAGGGTGAAAATTACATTTCAGCAGCACGCACAGTATTAGCCATGAGCATTGCAATTGTCATAGGCCCAACACCCCCCGGTACGGGTGAAAGTGCTGAAGCAACGAGGGCGACATCTGGATGAACATCGCCTGCAAGCCGGTAACCTCTCTCTCGCGATTCATCGTCAACGCGATTTACGCCAACATCAACGACCACTGCCCCTTTCCTTACCCATTCGGGTTTGATAAATTCCGGTCGCCCAACTGCGGCGACAATTATATCTGCATTCCTGCATTCTTCAGCAATATCCATGGTACGTGAATGAGTGACTGTAACTGTCGCATCGGCTCCTTTTCTTGATAATAATAAGGCTTGAGGCATCCCCACAATTCTGCTTCTTCCAACAACAACTGCTCGCTTTCCAGATAATTCAACCCCTCCCCAATTTAGCAAACGCATTACACCATGCGGAGTACATGGAAGTAATCCATCTGCCCGACCTTGAACAAGACGACCCAAATTTGTCGGATGGAACCCATCAACATCCTTTTTAGGATCTATAGTATCAGTTAATGACAATTCGTCCATTTCCTTTGGAAGTGGAGATTGGACTAATATACCATGTACTAAATCATCATTATTTAATCGCTCAACTTCTTCTAAAACACTTGCAAAACTAGCATTAGATGGCATTTCCACATGTGTTGATTTAATTCCCAAACGTTTGCATGCTCGGATTTTTGCACCGACATAAACATGACTAGCAGGGTCATCTCCGACAATAATTACTGCTAAATGTGGTTCAATACCTTTGCCTTTCAAATTGCTCACTCTTACGATGAGTTCTGATTCAACCTCGGCAGCACACGCCTTGCCATCCAATACCCTCGCAGACATATCTCTCAATATACAGGGGATAGCCCTCCCTCTTTCACTCTTACCACCCAATCACAAGGAAATATTTTGCTGGGCGACCAAAAAACATCTGCATTTGGATGGGAAATTATAGAATTATAGCCATAGCATTGATGAAGCAGAGGTCGTCGCAGGGCCGCGCCGACATAGCATAGCCCGGTTGTGCGGCTGATTTGTAATCAGCAGGTCGAGGGTTCGAATCCCTCTGTCGGCTCCACAATTTGCATTATTATTAATGCCATTTTACCTGCAATACTTACTACATGGTCCAATTAATTGCAATATCCAGCAATTTGCATTTACATCGGAAATACCTTACCTTGATATGTGAGCGATTGGTCCATTAATATGCGAGGTATTACCATGAAGACCCACACTATCGTAACTGTATTGCTGTTAACTGCACTTTTCGCCCCTTTGGGAAGCCAGTTTGTCCCCGAGCCGATTGCTGAAACCTTTGACATTGACCAAGAAGAAAATGAAGGTTTTTTCCTGCAAAGCACACCTTCTGCTGAATTGAAAAATGACATTAGAACTACTTTTCAAGCCGGTGCACGCGCACCTTGCCCAGCATTTCAAAGTGATGGTGGAACCGCAGGAGATTCGGGCAATACTTCAAACACATCCAAACCCTTGGGCACTGACCCAACAACATCCTTCACCGGTTGTGTGGACTCTATTGACACATCAGATTGGTATTCATTTTCGTTGACTTCAGGTAAGGATATTGATGTTGAATTATCCGTACCTGCAGGTGCAGATTTTGACCTTTATCTTGTTAATTCAGCAGGAACTGCTGCACTAGATGCTTCTGAATATAATGATCCTCTTGAACGAGTTTCCAGTGCAGGCACCTCTATTTCTGGTGTTGCGGGAACTTATTACATCGCAATATACCAATATACAGGCGATGGAAATTATAACCTTGAAGCTTGGACAAATGAATCTGTAAATTGCGACAATTGGTGGAATCAAAGCCAAGATGATGGCGGTACTGGAGGGGATGCTGTTGCAAACTGGACAGATAATCCAACCAATATGGGGTCAAATGTTACCAGTGTATACACTGGATGCATCGATGGCACAGATAGTAATGATGTTTTTGCTTTTGATGTTCCCGCCAACCACACCATTGAGGTTGAACTTACCATGCACGATAATACTTCAGACCTTGACATTTTTATTCATGCACCTAATGGTTCGGTAGCAGATTCAGGCTTTGGATTTTCAAATCCGGAAATTGCATCAACATCAGGAGGTCAATGGGATGGAGTGAATGGAACATATTTTGTCAATGCATCGCAGTGGTCAGGAGTTTCCAACTACACTCTTAAGGTTTGGACAAACTATTCAATACCTGGGCCAAACCTTGTTATTGAAGACATCAATGTCCCCTCTGGGGCACAACAAGGTGATTCAATTAGCATAGATGTAGATATCAATAATACTGGGAGCCTAGATACTAGTGAAGTATTCAACATTAAGTTGTGGCTATCGGTTGATTATCTCCACATTAACTGGGTTGACCACATGATTGCCAACCAAACCGTAAATGGTGCGTTGATTGATGTAACTCAGGTTGTTTCAATTAATGCGGTAATCCCAAACGATTTAATTGGCGGTGCTTATTATTTGTCTGCAGAAATAGACACTGAAGAGGTCATCGAAGAAAAATCAGAGGACGATAATACCATTGACCCAACTTCACAAATAACCATTGGCACTTCTCAAACAGCATGTCCCTCTTCACAAAATGATGCTGGCAGTGGAGGAGATGCCGGCGGAAACTCCCCCGGTGCGATTAGTCTCGGCACAGATATTGAGCAAGAATTCCGCGGTTGTCTTGATGGTTCAGATACAACTGATTGGTACAAAGTCACCGTATCATCTGGAATGCCGCTTAATGCCACATTAGTTTCAACGCCTGGAGGTGCTGATTACGATATGGATTTACTTACTAGCTCTGGTGAGCAAGTTGACAAAAGTATCTCATGGTGGTCTGATGATTTTGTTTCAACTGCAGATACTACTTGGAATCTTACCTCTGGAACCTATACTTTGATTATCAATAGATCCAGTGGTGAGGGAGACTATCGTTTGTTCATTGGAGAGCCAGCACAAGGCACTTGGATCCCACCATTTTCTTGCGGTGGTGCTTCTGACCTTTCACTTGGCCAAGATGCAAGTGATGAAAGTAACAACCCAAGTAACATCGGAACAAATCCAATGGAATCCGGCACAGGTTGTGTTGATGGTAGTGATGTTGTTGATGCATATCAATTCACATTATCCGAGTTTAACAATGTAGAAATATCCATCATTCAAACTGAAGGCACAGCATTTACTGCTACTCTTTACACTCAAATAGGCTCATTGATTGGGGGATGGGAATACCCTAGCGTAGATGAGATGAGATGGCATAGCCTTGACAATACTGCACACGAGGGACAAGATGGAACTTATGTATTGATGATTGGTTCAAATGGAACAGTTGGGAATTACACCCTCGCCATTACCACAACAAATCCAGCACCTGCTGATTTGGAGCCAAATAGTTTCTCATGCCTATCAAATATTACGAGTGGAGAAAGTGGCTTTGCATCATATAGCATCACCAACCTTCGTGGACCACTTGACTCATTTGGCTGGGATATCATGTTACTTGACGAAAATCTCCAGTCGGTTGAAACTCTAATCTCTGGAACAGTAACTGATGATGCTACCTATGGTAATATTATCGCTTCCGGAAGCGAAATTGTTGAAATCACTCAAAGCATTTCTTCAGGCAACTATTACTGCCAATTTGTTGTAGATTCAAATAATGAAATAGTGGAATCAAATGAATCAAACAATGAAATTTTAGGACAAATGTTCTATATTCAAAATTATGGAGAATTGTGGGCTAATGACATTGACCAAGATGGCTACAATACGACTGATACCGGAGACGGAATAATTGATGAATGCCCAACGACATATGGTGAGTCAACATACCCAATGTTTGGCTGCCCTGACCTTGATGGTGACGGCTGGGCTAATTCGATTGACTTTAATCCACAAGATTCAACTCAATGGGTAGATGCAGATAATGATACCTTTGGTGACAATCCTGACGGAACTGATGGCGATAAATGTCCAACTGTAGCCGGAGTTGTTGATGGAGATGATGGCATGGGATGCCCAAAAACCCCTGTCGATAGCGATGGAGATGGCGTGGAAGATGCTGCCGACCAATGTGCAAATACTCCAACTGGTACTGTAGTTGACACAACTGGATGTGAAATAGTCGATAACAGTGGAAATAACACTAACAATGGAACTAACAGTAACAACGGAAGTGGCACTACCAATAACAACGGAAGCGGCACTACCAATAACAACGGAAATACCAATAGTGGCAATGATAATGTTGATGATTCAGGAGATGTTGAAAGTGATAACCTCCAGAGTATACTTGAAAATCCAACAGTATTAATTGGAGTTGGTGGTGCTATCTTAATCATTGTATTACTTACTTTCTTTTTGGTTGGAAGAGGAGGTAGGGGCTCCATAAAGGATGATGCTTTTGTTAATGCTGCTTTCTCAGATGCAGCCTTTGGTGGTGGCATGGCAACAATGCCTGGAGGCGTACTCCCATATGATGCAATGATGACTGCTGAACAATTACAATATGAACAGCAATTAGTCGCACAAGGACACCCACCTCAAACTGCTCGCCAATATGGTAACCAATACTTTAGGCAAGGTTGAATTTCACACAAAGCAGTGATTCTACCATTGGTAGAAAAGTGGAAAAATATTTTGGCTAAAGGTATCAAATGAATAACAGGAAAAAGTTGTGGAGGTGTTGGAATGGAGGAAAATATGCTTGAAGCGGAAGGGGAATATTCTCCATCGCCATTATTGCTAAATCCACATGCCCAAACTAAGGGAGGGGATGACCCTATTTTTCATTGGTTTAGCCGTAGTATGGCTGCGAAAGCCGAAGGTATTGATGTGGTCAATGGCACTCTTGGTAGTCTATTACATGAAGATGGAACACTAATGGTGAATAAAACAGTTGAGGCCCATATTCGACAACAACCAGAGCGAGAATTATGCGGGTACGCACCTTTGAAAGGATTACCACCTTTTCGTGAATTAGCAATTGATATGGCTCTTGGTGACCTGCGAGTTCCACTTGAAAAATTGGGACTCTCAGCAACCTCAATTGCCACCCCCGGCGGATGTGGAGCATTATCTGTAAGTGCTACAAACTTTCTTGATAGAGGAGATAATCTTCTATTGAGAAATCGTCATTGGGGTCCATATCGGACAATCATCCACGAGCAGAATTGTGGGATTGAAACTTGGCCCTTAATTCCGGAATCGCCTGTAAACGGCTTAAAAAATTATGATGGCCATGGATTCACGTCGGCACTTGCAGGTCTAGTTGAGCGACAAAAGCGAATTCTCATTTGGTTAAATGACCCTGCACACAATCCAACCGGCCTGTCACTTTGCCGAAATGAACGTTCAGCCCTACTAAATGACATATGGGGTTTTGCAGTTGCCCATCCCAATACTGGTTTTACCTTACTTATTGATGCTGCATATTCATTCTATGCGGATGAGCCATTCGGATGGGCAGAATCTATTTTGGAGAAAATGAAAACCGAGCGGAAATGGCCAACAAATTTGATGCTTTGTTTCGCCGTTTCATGCTCAAAATCGCACACCGTATATGGCTTAAGGACTGGCGCTCTAGTTTGCCTCCACCCCGATGAAAAGTTCCTAAATAATGTTAATGATGTACTACTTCATTCAGGGAGAGGAACTTGGTCTGCTGCTCCGCGAGTCGCTCAGAGAGCCATTTCAGAAATACATAATGATCCACAACTTCTCGAAAAATGGACTGTAGAGCGTGATTCTTTCAAGCAATTATTGGCCGCAAGAAGAGAAGCACTACGTATTTCGTCAATCAGCAATGGATTAACTCTAATCCCTACCCATGATGGCTATTTTGCCTTTCTCGAATGCGAGGAAAATCATGCTATTTGCGAGATGGCTGCGAAGGACCACCATGTGTATTTAGTTCCTCTAAATGGGGGAATTAGAATTGGAGTTTGCGCAATCCCTGAGGAAAAAATGGCAAGGGTTGCAGCTGCTCTTGCAGATGGATTGGAAAGAACTGGGTGATTTGATGCAAGGTGTTCGTCAAAACTTACTCATTTCAGGACTTGCATGCCTTAGTATTGGAGCGGTGTTCACCTTGGGTCTAGATCCTTCACTTGCCCCTTTTGGGGCAACAATTGGATTGGCAGGAATTGTTCTTTTCATTTGGGGTCATTCAACAAAGCCAGATGAGCATGGATTGAGCCAAGAAGAAATTGCGACTTGGCAGCCAAGTGAGGGCCAGATGCCAGACTCAGGACGCGTGATGTATCGCATTGACACCACATTAGATGAACCAATAACTACGACTATTTTATGTGGGGCTTGCGGAGATGTTGCCAAAGTTAAAGGAAGAAAGCCCAATTCATGGGATTGCCCTTCTTGTGATGTTTTTCTTTGGCATGACGAAGAGGAATAGTATTGGGATTAATATTTCAAGCCATCCATCCTCCCTACATAATCTCATTATTTCCTTCATTTGACCCGTAAGGGTCAAGTCAGCGAGATGGGTCAAGCGATTTATGAGCGAGGAGGGACTATCAAACTCCGAACGGCGAATGCTTGGAAAAATGCAAGCAGATTCCGTCCGACAATGGTCCCTAAACGAGTTGCTGAATAGTTGTTCTTGGTCGGACCAAGCAACTGTCGTAACCGCTGGACATGGATTATCAAACAAGGGACTAGCCACCATTAACGAAGTTATCAACAAAACGTGGACTCTTGGTGCAGAAGGAGAGGCAGCATTGACTAATGGGCTACTTGAAGATCGGTTGTTAAAGTGGTTAATCGCTCAGCCAGAAGGTGAAAGAGGAATGCGTGACCTTTCAAATTCATCTTTTGAAAAGCATGAGTCAGGCCCCGGTGTTGGATTATTGAAAGGACTCGGTGTGACAATTCAGGCTGGCTCACTTTGTCTGCCGGAAGATTTTGAAACTGTGGAATCTGTTATTGCTACCCGCTTTGCTTTCCTTGAGCAACTTCGTGACGGTTGTGAAGAAGTACAATTGGATGCTGATTTGCTCAACCATTTTCGAGGAAGAAAAGGATTGCTCGTTTCAACTGAGACAACAATACGAACTTGGCAGATTACGGAAGAGGGGCGTGGAATCTCGTCTGAAAATCTAGCCGAGGTGGAGCAAATAATTTCCATCACTCCCGAATTACTTGCAAATGATTCCTGGAAAAGTGCCGAATTCAAGCCCTATGATGTAAGTCTTGAATCAAAGACTCCAATTACCGGCAAATCTCACCCAATGCAAGCACTTATTGAGCGTGTAAGAGCGGTATTCCTCGAAATGGGATTTTCGGAAATTGAGGCCAATTTCGTTCAGTCAGCAGGATGGAATATGGACGCCTTATTTATCCCCCAAGACCACCCTGCAAGAGAAATGCAAGACACATTCTACTTGGATAACCCTGCCACCTTTGATATCCCCCATAAACGGCTTGAGCAATGGAAATCAATCCATGAAGATGGTGGAGACACCGGTTCAATCGGATGGGGAGGCGCTTATTCCACGGATATTTCACAAAAAGGCCTCTTGCGTACGCACACTACAGTAAATACAATTCAGCATCTTGCTGAAAATCCAAATGCCCCTTGCCGAATTTTCTCTGTTGGACGGGTGTTTAGAAAGGAGAGTATTGACCGAACGCACCTTCCAGAATTCCATCAAATCGAAGGGATAATCATGGAGCCTGAAGCAAATTTACCTATGCTTGTTACAATGTTAAAGACATTTTATGCTAAAATGGGTTACCCTGAAGTGAGAGTTAGACCCGCATATTTCCCATACACTGAACCCAGTTTGGAAGTGGAAGTCAAGTGGCGTGGCAAATGGCTAGAATTAGGCGGTGCAGGGATTTTCCGGCCTGAAGTAACCGAGCCACTTGGTTGTAGTGCGCCGGTTTGTGCTTGGGGCATGGGGCTTGAAAGGCTGGCAATGCTGGTATTGGATTTGGATGATATTCGTCAATTGTACATTTCCGATCTTGAATGGTTGAGAACACAACCGATATTGTAGGTGATTCTTTGCAACCTTATACTGTTGCAGTTTCAACACATAATCTTCAACCACCGAGCCCTTGGTGGCACTGGGGTCTTGCCATTTTCATTGCAATGATGTCTGTATTGAGTGGCTTCAATGCACTTGCCACAGGATATATTTACAAAAGTAATATCCTTGATTTAGATTTTGAACAATTGGATATTGGCCCCTATCCAGAAAATGGTTCAAGTTCTGAACAACAACAATGGAATGAAACAAATGAGGGAAATCAAGCATTAAATGATACACAGGAACTAATGGATGAGTTTAGGGAAAGCGGGATTCTTGAATTGCAGATGATCTTTGCCGCAATAGGTTGCCTTTGTGGATTATTGGTAACCGGATTACTAGCAGCAAAAACGAAGTATTCTTTTCACGCCGCCGGAGTTTGGGTTGGATATTCTACGATTTCAGCAATCGTATTAACTGTGAAGAGTAATTCTATAATGTCTGAATTTTACCAATCACAGGAATATTACCCCGCTAGCATGGATCTTATTGGAATGATTGCAGGTATTGGCCAAGTTGTTTTCTGTAACCTCATACTTGCTGCAATTATTTTCTTTTGTTGGAT
>JABIHC010000097.1 GCA_018649825.1 Methanobacteriota archaeon | reverse complement strand
TAGTGGCTTGGAAATAATTTAAGGCGATTTTATGGCAAAAATAACAGCAAAGGGACGTGAAAATTTACTCGCGTTTTGGCTATTCATTTCCTCTTTTGGCATAATGTTCGCAGTTCTATCTTGGATGCAAGAAGGGGGCGCTCTTCCTCCTGCATCTGAACTTGGTGCATGGAAAGGAACGTTAGCGGTAGCGACTGGTGCGATTCTATACTGGATAGTTGCTCGAAACATCCCAGGTGGTGCAGGTGATGAGTGAAAATCTGAATCTTGTAAAACTTGAACGGATGAATTCCGAAATGGAATTAACTTGGTCCGATGGCAATGTCAATACAATTGCTTACCCAACACTTCGTTTCTGGTGTCCTTGTGCTAAATGTGGCCCACGTCGTGATGAGGAGGAATTATCTAATCAATTCCAAGTTGAAGTCGATTCATTTCCAACTGAAAAACCAATCGTAAAGCCAGTTGGTGGTTATGCCCTCCACTTTGAGTGGAGTACTGGATGCAGCAGCGGGATTTTCCGCTTTGAACGCCTCCTCAACATCGCATTAGGAGAAAATCCCGATGGTGGCAAACCCTACACCCACGGTGCTTGGTAACATTCCAACTACCCTTTATCTCAGGATTCTGAGGGAAGATAACTTGAACTCAACCCCGCCACAACTGTTTGGGGGAGCATATGGGGTCAGGAGTATATCTCACTTGGGTTGTCAGTGCAATGGCACTTGGGGTACTCCTTATGCCCTTTTTGAAACCCCCTTGGCAAAAAATAAACATGGTTGGCTTCATTGACTTTATTCGCCGATATTGGGCACATATTGCTTTAGTGTTCTCAATATATGTTTGGAAGGATATTCTCGACAAGTTAGATCGTCTAATCATGGCAAACACCGGAATTGAGGCGACACCATGGATCTATGCTATTGAAGGTGACATGGTTCTTTGGGTACAACAATTATTCCAGTCAGATATTTTAACAACAGTATTAACTCACTTCTATGTTTTAGGATATATGCTGGTATGCTATATTTCAGTATTATATTTTGCATATTTTGATGACCGCTGGATGAGTGACCGTAGCAGTTTAGCAATTTTCTATGTCTATGCACTCGCAGTTCCTTTTTACTTATTTTTCAATGTCCGAGTAACCGGCGACCACATTCCCGAAATGGCAACTCTTGCTTATGATTTAACTCCTGAAATAAATGATTGGTTTACTCGTATTGACCCGTTCACTAACGGAATGCCAAGTTTGCATATTGGTATACCATTTGCAGTTTGGTTAAGTCTTGTCAAATGGGACAAGGATCGCAGATGGGCTAGATATCGCTTGTTTATTGCAGGTTATATTTGGATTACTGGATTTACAATTATTTATCTTGGCATACATTGGTTTTTAGATATTATCGGCGGCATAGTAGTTGCCTATATTGCTGTAAGTTTGTCTGAAAAAAGTCAAATTATATGGAAAGTTTTGGATGAGCGAACTTTTAATTCCCGTTTAGTAATCCTTTTTACTTCGCGAGAGAGAACCTACAAGTGGATAAAACAGGGAATGAAGAATGTCAAAAACAGTCTTTCATCACCCACATCAAAGGAAACTGGAATTGCTATTTTCGTAGTGCTCATCCTAACCTCAACAATTATTGTTTGGGATGTTACACATCAGGAACTGCCAGCAGGCGGTGTTGATTCACCTCTGCAAACAACCGCTGCCGATGGCTGGCTTGTCAGCCTAGATAATCGCACTGAAGGAGTCACACTTGTGGTAACTGAACTCGCCAACCCCACCTTTGAGATTATTCCTTCTCAGCCACTATTAGATATTAATTCAACCTTTGATACTGCTTGGGATTATGTAGCAATGGCAAATGATTCAAATATCTGGATAATAGATCTAACGAACCTCAATGCTGAACCTTGGATATTACCCGCCGATAATGCCACCTCTATTCGTTTGGCCGAATGGCCTGGCTATGGTGTTGTTGTTTTGCTCATCGAAAATAATACATTGCGAGGCATGACACTTGATGGCGATGAAGTCCCTTTACCCCAAGCACCATCCAATTCGGAATTACTTATTCTATCTGTGCATGAAAACAAACTGGCTCTATCATATTCAGATAATCCAGCAATAATTCGCTTAGGCCAAATTGGACGCACTTCATTATTTGACCAACCGCTTAACTACCAAGCAGCCGAAGAAGAAAATGATGTTTTACTGAGTTGGGGGCAAACAGTTGATGAAGAAAATGCATATATCGTAGATATTGACATGGATCACGAATGGTTAGTAGCAACAGTTAATGTTACTGCAGTTGATAGATTAGTACTGGTTGATTTGCAAAGAGGTGAAAGCCATCTTCTCACAGATGCCAAATATCCCGTTCATGACCCAACTGTTGGCTTTGGACTTGTTGTTTGGGCAAGCCAAGATAATTTAATTCCCAGTAGCCCATCCCCTTCATACTTAGACCACGAAATATGTTTTTATGATTTACTTTCTAGTGCTAAAAAGGTGCAATGCCTAACTGATGATGATGATGAGCAACGAAACCCGAGTGTACTTGATGATCATATTACTTGGGTTACTACTGATGAAGATGGACAGTCAACAACAACTATCCATTCACGCCAAGTTATTCTTGATACTTATTCCTCAAAATCCTTGCAAATCGCAACCCTACTTACAATTGCATTGCTCATTATTTATTCACG
>JABIHC010000102.1 GCA_018649825.1 Methanobacteriota archaeon | reverse complement strand
TATTGAACATCCCTCGCCTGAATCGTTTCATTTGAATTGTTAACAACAATAATACAGGTAATGCATTTCGAAGTAGTTAGTGTACTCTGTACTTCTAGCAGCTTTATTCGCTGGCATAGTGGCAATTCTAGTCACTGTAGCCATTGAGAAATGGGGTGGCATAATTGGCGGAATACTTGGTACTCTTCCCACAACCATTGTTCCAGCAACCATTGGAATGTATATCGAAGGTGGCTCAGAAGATCTCGCCACCAGTATGTCACTGATTCCGTTTTGGATGTTACTCAACGCACTTTTCGTTGCATCTTGGGTTGTTTTTCCTAGGATGAAAAAAGGAGTAACTCTTGCTCAAATGACATTTGTTTCTCTAGCATTCTGGTCAATCCTAGCTATTTTGATGACGATTTCATTAACGCAAGCGCTCAATTATTTTTCTGAAAGCATGGCCGGTATTGTTGGATTAGTTGCATTACTTGGACTTGGAATATGGATGACTTGGATTCCGCAAAAAGCCCCCAAAGGAAAGAATTCTGTCACTAAGAAAGTTCTACTTATGCGCGGATTAGCTGCAGCAACTGCCATAGGAATCGCAGTCCAGTTATCCAGTATGGGTCAGCCAATCATTGCTGGCCTTGCCTCAGTATTCCCTGCAATTTTCTTGACAACAATGGTGGCACTATGGATGGCTCAAGGCTCTGATGTTCCAACTGGAGCGGCAGGGCCCATGATGCTAGGGGGATCTTCGGTTGCCGTGTATTCGCTGATTGCACCGTGGGCTTTATCAGTAAATGGAATAATTCTGGGGACTCTTATCTGTTGGTTCAGTGCAGTGATTACAACCTCAATTCCAGCATATTCTTACCTTCGCTGGAGACAGTCGTCCATATGAAAGGGTGACGTTGATTTCCCAAAGGCGTTCAATTAGTTTCTCTCTTCTGTACACACATATTGATAAGATATGCAAGTAGGGTTAGTTTCTATTCATAACGAATGATGCGTATTATTTTCCTTTTTTTGATAATTTTTTTTCGCCAAAAGAAACAAAAGGGAGGGCATCCTCCGACTTGTCATGCAGAAAAAAAGTGTAGTTATTATTGCCGTCCTGTTCATCATACAATCAATGTCAGCCACCCTATTAGAAATACCATCTCAACCCGATATTGAAACCTTGCAAGGACCCGCTCTTGAAACAGGGGCTCGTAACGGTACCTCTGGAGAATTCATGGCATTCAGTCAAAGCATGTCGGGGAACAATACCACTTACACACTCGGGGCATACAACCTCACAAGCAATACAACTTACCAAATCAACCACACTTACAGTGGCTACGGTGCTTGGAATGGCCTAGGCTTCACACCTCAAGGAAATACAAGTTGGGTATTTTCTATTGACTACTCGGGATTAAACACTGGGTGCTACAATTTCACTGCTTTAATGTGGGAACAAAGCACATGGACACTAATTCAGAATTCCACTTGGACGTTTGCAATAAACATGAACTTAACAGATTGTTTTGGTTCTCCCCCCCCACCTGGTGGCAATAACTCTTCTGAATGGCTTATGAGTTGGACCAATTCACAAATTCACAACTCATCTAATGCAATTGACCTCAACTGGAGTGCTGGAAGCCTTGCTACAAACAATATTACCTACAATGTTTCAGTAGATGTGTATGGGGTAGTAAACAATAATACAACTATTGTTTGGTCGAACTCTATTACATTCAGTCCAACTTCAAATTCAACCTTTGGTACATTTCTGATCCCACCAAATACATTGTCATTAGGCTGCTACTATGCTTCATTTGGTATCTCCGACGATAATAGTGGATTGCTATTTGACTATGATGGATTCAACTTTGATGTTGATTTTGACTGTTCGACAATCGGTGGCAACAATACTGGTGGAAATAACTCATATGAATGGCTCATGGGTTGGACCAATTCACAAATTTACAACTCATCTAATACAATTGACCTCAACTGGAGTGCTGGAAGCCTTGCTACAAACAATATTACCTACAATGTTTCAGTA
>JABIHC010000009.1 GCA_018649825.1 Methanobacteriota archaeon | reverse complement strand
TGCAGACATTTCAGCACCAAAGCCGCTTGTCTTTGGTGCTTCATGGACAATCACGCAGCGGCCCGTTTTCTTAACCGAATTGACTATGGTATCACGGTCCCAAGGAATTAAAGTTTGAAGGTCAATCAATTCGCAATTTACGCCTGAGTCAGTAATTCCTTGCTCAGCAATATGAACCATTGCACCCCAAGCAATAACGGTACAAGCATCTCCTTCCATCACAATGTCCGCTTGCTCAAGAGGTATTGTATAGTGCTCATCAGGAACTTCACCCTTAGGGTGGTCTTTCCATGTTGGGACATTGTGAGGGTCGCCATAAAATGGACCTCTGTAGCAGCGCTTTGGCTCAAAGAATACCACTGGGTCATTGCTTTCAATAGCGCTTGCAAGTAACCCTTTTGCATTGTATGGATTGGAACAATATACTACCTTTAGTCCAGGTGTATGAGTGAACTGACCTTCTGGAGATTGACTGTGATGGTGGCCACCTTTGATTCCGCCTCCCGCAGGAGTTCGAATTGTAACGGGGCAAGAAAACTCACCGCCACTACGATGTCGGAGTTTGGCAATTTCGTTTACGATTTGATCATAGGCAGGGAAAATATAGTCTGCAAATTGAACTTCCATAACTGGCCGAAGCCCATTTAATCCCATTCCCATGGCTACTGCCGCAATTCCACCTTCGGCCAATGGTGCATCAAAAACTCGATGCGAACCGTGTTTTTCTTGGAGCCCATCGGTAACTCGGAATACTCCTCCGAAATAGCCAACGTCAACTCCGAATATCAAAACATCATTGTCCTTTTGAAGTTGTAAGTCAAGGGCATTGTTTAGTGCAGCTATCATGTTCATTTGTGTCATCATAATCACCTCACTTACCTAATTCCTCGCGTTGTTCCTGAATATGCCAAGGGATTTCTTCATACACTTCCTCAAAAATAGTTGATGCTGGCGGGAAAGGTCCATTTGCCAAATCTCCATATGTGACTGCCTCTTTGTAAGCAGCCATGACTTCAGCATCAATACGTTCTTCCATTGCAGCCTGCTCTTCCTCACTCCAAGCGCCGGTTTGGATTAAATGATCCTTTAGGCGCTCAATTGGATCGCCACCCGGCCAGAATGCCTGTTCATCACCAGGTCGGTACCGACTTGGGTCATCGCTACTACTGTGTGCTCCAGTACGATATGTGTAAACTTCAATATGAGTGGCGCCAGCACCGCTGGCGGCTCGCTCTCGAGCCCATTTTGTGACTGCATAGAGTGCGAGGAAATCATTTCCATCAACGCGGATTGAAGGTAAGCCGTAGCCCAATCCACGAGCAGCGAAAGTCTGCGCCCCACTTGCAATATTTTGATGAGTAGAGATTGCCCATTGGTTATTTACAACATTGAGAATAACAGGAGGCTTAAACACACTAGCAAAATTGAGTGCGTAGTGATAATCTCCCTGAGCACTTGTACCATCTCCTAACCAAGAAATCGTCACTTGGTCATCACCCTTGTATGCACTTGCCATTGCAACACCAACTGCTTGACTAAACTGAGTCCCGACTGGGCTTGAAATAGAGATGAAGTGCCCCTCTCTATAGGAATAATGAACCGGCATCTGACGGCCCCCTACATTGTCCTTTGAGTTGCCAATGCAATGACAAATCATGCTCACCATATCTCTTCCACGAACAAATTGTGCGCCTGGTTGGCGGTAAGAAGGGAAAACCCAATCCTCCTCTTTGAGAGCCATAGTTTGTGCGATGGCGACTGCTTCTTCACCGAGTGAACGCATATAGAAAGAAAGTTTTCCAGTTCGCTGCATTTTCATCATTCTATCGTCAAAAATGCGCAAGCGTGCCATGTATTCCAAACCGGTTTTGAGAGTTTCAGCGTCCAATTTAGGATCCCATTCGCCACTTGCAGTATTGTCGTAATTTAGCACACGTACAAGACCAACTGCATGCTCTTTTGTTGCAGAGGAATCACAGGTTGCTGGATCCGGACGAGGGAGGTCTTCAGGCAGAAAAGTCCACTCGCCACCGAAGTCAGCTTGATCCCCCGGTCGAAACGGGGGAGTCGGTACTACGCAGGGGCTGGTCACGTCACTATCCTTCTCGCTCATATTTTCACCTCATCTCCTGTTGCTTCTAAGCATTGTCGCGCTTTTTCACGGCGTCATTATTCCTTGCCTTGGCTAATAATCGGCCCGCTTTGTACGAAGAACGCACCATTGGGCCGCTGGCAACGCCAAGGAATCCAATTTTTTTAGCAAATTTTTCCCATTTGCCGAATTGTTCGGGAGTAGGGAAACGGTCAATCGGAAAATGCTTTTTTGATGGAGCCAAATATTGGCCAATAGTGATTAATTCAACACCGGCATCAAATAGCATTTGCATCGCCTCATTCACCTCTTCATCGGTCTCACCGAGACCAACCATTATTGAGGATTTTGTCAGAATATCGGGGCGAAGAATTTTCGCTTGGCGCAAAATGTCAAGGGATTGGGGAAAACTAGCCCGATTATCTCGCACAAGTTTGTCAAGACGCGGGACGCATTCAACATTGTGAGCGAATACATCGAGGTACAAATCGCTGAGAAGATGGGCGAGAGCAGTGTGGTCGCCGGCAAGATCAGAACACAGAAGTTCGAGAGTCACATCAGGTGATTTTTCATGAATTGCAATAAGGCATTGCTTGTAATGGTCGGCACCTGAATCATCTAAGTCATCGCGATTTACCACAGTAATAACTGCATGGCGCAATTTCATTAGTTCAATTGCGACACTTAATTCTGCAGGCTCATTTTGGTCCAAAGGCAGTGGAGTTTTGATTGTGCCAACTGCACAGAAACGACAACCGCGAGTGCATTCCTGTCCGGCAATCATGAATGTTGCATCACCCGAACTCCAGCATTCATGGATATTAGGGCAGCGCGCTTCTTGGCAAACCGTATTCAGGGCATGCTCCTTGACAGTTTCACTGGTTTCATTGAATATTGCGAGAGTTTCTCCACTTGGCAGGCGAGTACGAAACCACTCAGGCAGACGCTTTCTCTCTTGACTTGGCCGGCTGGAAACATGAGACGGGTGAGTTGCTATTGCCGAAGATATTTGAGTGAACTTTTGCGGAGTGTTTGCAGAAGCTTTCTCAGCCATCGGCAACCGTTGACCTGTCATACAAACTCCCCCTACGGGGGAGGCGACGAGCGGGGGTTTCATGAAGGTTGGCAACTTTACAAACTATGCATAATAGGGCAAATTCGACATATTCAGCCCTTTGGATTGAAAAAGATGAACTAAGTGAGGGAATGTAGGTGAGGCTCATTTCTAATGCACATACACTCGATGGAAAGGTGGTTTTTATCACAGGATCTGGACGTAGAATTGGCGCTCAAATTGCTAGAGATTTGGCCGCTGCTGGTGCCGCCGTATTGGTACACGTTAATTCCTCTATAGAACAAGGTAGAGCAGTCGTTTCTGAAATAATAAAAGGCGGTGGTGTTGCGTCCTTAATCATTGGAGATTTATCAACGGTTGAAGGTTGTGAGGAAATCGTAAATGCGGTATTTTCCGATCCGATGGTTGAGGAGTTTGGCGGCATTGATTTACTCGTCAATAATGCCTCGGTTTTTGTCGAGCAAAGATTGGAAAATATGGATCATGAGTTATTGCAAAAAATGTTTGCAATACACGCTCAGGCCCCGGCGCTATTAACCAAGGGATTACTCCCTTCACTGCGTATGCGAAAGGGCTCAGTTGTCAATATGGTTGATAATTCCTATGACCGACCTTGGTCGGGCTATTCTGGCTACTGCGCAAGTAAGGCGGCATTAGTCAATCTTACCAAATCTCTTTCTCTTGAATTAGCACCTAATGTAAGAATCAATGCAATTGCACCAGGTGCGATATTACCGGCCGCCCATGAGGAAGAAATAATGGATGAAATTGCGGCTCAAATCCCTATGAAAAAATGGGGTAGTCCAAGCGATATTTCCGAGGCAGTCATGTATTTGGCATCTGCAAATTACATTACTGGGCAAATTATCACTGTTGATGGCGGTTGGAGTTTAACCCGCTGAATGTCATTCAAACATCTAGCGTTTTCAATTCAATTCGACTCTTTCTTCCCTTCGCACCCTTGCCAATCTGCTCTATCTCGTTGCATCAGCGTAAACAATAGCGAAGTGCCAAATGATGTTAGAAATTAGGCAGTGATTTTGCCGATTGTATCCGAAATCACATCACAAGCATGTGAAATTTCTAAAATATCAAACCCATGTGTTAGGCTAATACGAATGGTTTGCAGGGCATCATTTTCACTTATCCCCATCGCAATTAATACATGAGAAGGTCCACCTGTGGAGGCAGTACAGCCTGAACTTGGAGAAAGGAGTACCCCTGCCAAACCGCATTCCAATACCAAGGCATCAGCACCGACTGGTAATCTAATACTAATAATTCCGGGGGCGCAATATTTCGGCATTATTGTCCATTGTAAATTCATCAACTTTTCGCTAATTATTCTCTCTACTTCAGTATTTACTTCACAAGATAATTCATTTATTCCACAATATGCAGCACCCATCCCCGCCACCAAAGCGGTTGAAAGACTGCCTGGCCTCATGCCGCCTTCTTCAGCACCTCCATGTAAAATAGAGTTGATACGTATGTTATCCTTCAATAATAATGCGCCAATTCCAGAGGGGCCGCCGGCGCATTGCGAATCAATGGAAAGAGAATCCAAACCCAACCAATCTAAGTTAAAATGAAGGCGATTTACCGCAGCCCTTGCCGAGGAATGGATATGAGCGTGCGGCGATTTTTCTCGCACTAGTTCAACTACTTCGGCAACTGGTTGAATAACCCCTGTTTCCTCGTTAACCAGATGGCAACTGACGAAAGTAGTATTGACTTTGAGCATTTTTGCAAGTGCATCTAAGTCGATAATTCCCTTTGAGTCAACAGGTACTGACTCAACGGACCAACCCTGCTTTGACAAAGATTTTGCGGCCTGAATAACCGAGAGTGGATCGGCTTGGCAAACAAGGATATGCTTGCCCTTTCGCTTACCCTTTTGAGATGCACCGATTACTGCCAAATTATCCGACTCACCGGCACCACTGGTGAAAATTACTCTAGTATTTTTTCCTCCCAATGCTGACCTTATCTGGTCTCTTCCTAATTCCACCGCCTCTGCAGCTGCCTCACCCAAAATGTGGAGGGATGATGGGCTGGCATTGGTGCCAAGCCATTGCGACATTGCCTTGCCGGCAGCCTCGCTGAGGTTTGATACGCCGAGGGCATCGAGGTTGACTAGACTTGTCATCAACTGTATTGCGGAATGTTATCTTTCTTGAGGGTTATTGATGTGAATGGAGTGAGTTGAGCGTTGTTGTGCCTCAAATTCTTGAGCATTTGCCACAAAAATGACTCTATGCCGAAGAGGCATCGTTCAAATCTCACCCCCGGTGCGTCCACTTTGTTTCTTTTTGATGCCAGCGTGGACGCACCTGAGTTCGTGTTTCCTTCGGATTCAATGTGACTTTTCTCAGTCCAACACTCACCCTCGTCACGTCTCTAAATGAATATTGGTGCAGGGGATGGGATTTGAACCCACGAACTCATTGAGACCGGAGCTTAAGTCCGGCGCCTTTGACCGCTCAGCCACCCCTGCAAGCCGCCCAAACGCACTTGCTTGATGAATGTTCGGCTCAGAAATTTTTACAAATATTGTAATTCATTGCGGATGAGCACTTGTGAAAGGGATTACAACGGTTGGAATAGGGGCCGGATTTATTGTCCCAATCACTTATCTTGTCGGCACTTTTGCCGCGAAAAAAATGCCTTCATTATTGATGCAAAGCACTTCCTAAAGGGGCAAACCGTTTAACACCCCGGCGGCAGGGTCAAGGTAAGGCCGGTGGTAACCATGTCGCAACACAGCAGCAATTTCAAAAGAATTACTCTGTCGGTAATGCTCATCACATTGATGTTGCTAAGTACGATGCCAGTGTCAAATGACACCATATTGGAAAGTCATCTACCTTCTGCTTCTACAAGTGGGGCTGATATGGTGGATTACGAGTTGTATGTCGCAGGGCCTAATTCATCGGCTGGTGGTGACGGATTTATCACAACTGAGCGCCCGGACACCGGTGGACAAGAAGATGCAAGTGCAATAGATGGCATTGAATTCCGAAGCGGAGAAATGATTTCCGATATGCTGGTTAAGGGTACTAGTGTTTCTGGCAATGAAATATGGATCTATTACTTCCTACAATTCGTCGGCCAAGAAGGTAGTACTGCAGATGTCACTTTTGCTTTGGAAGCAGGTGGAACTCAAATTGCTTCCAAGACCGTTAGTATTGACGACCCTTGCCAAAGTGGTGGTTTAGGACAAAGTTGTGCTTACCATGGAAGGGATATTGTATTTGACACAATTCCCGTTGATGGGTTCACCGTTGAATCTGGTAAACAACTTGTATTGACAATTGATAGCTCTGCAACTTGTGAAGGTGGCGGCGGTGGATTCCCCGGTAGTAATGACTGTGATGTTCGCGTTGCATTTGATAATGTAGACAACGCAGATGGTTTTACGCGTATTGAAGTTCGCACTAATGCAATGGCAAATAGCCAAGTTAGGATTCATAGACCTGGTGGCTCATGGAATGATGCTGAAGTAATTGAATGGGCGCCAAACCACTTCCCCGAGTACCGCAAAATGCAATTCAGTATTGATGTGCGTAATTCCTTTGGCCGTTACGACATACAACAAGTGAAATTAGTTATGGAAAGCCCAGGTGGCACCTCCTATCCCTTTGAAAAAATATTCTCCGACAATGAATTAAAACTAGACAATGACGGCCTCGTTGGCATCTATAATTGGACCTACAACGCAGGCATAGTTAGTGGAGATTATGGACTTACTCTTGAAATTACTGACCTCCAAGGGCATCTTGTTATTGTTGAGCACTCGGGCATTGAAATGGTAGATGTCGGCATTTTCCTCGACATGGGGCCTGACCAATCCGACTCAATTCTCGTCGCCCCGGGGATGACTTCAACTGCTGAATTTAGACTTGACCACGTTGGTTCAAATGGAATTGATATGCAGGTTGAAATGTCACCACAACGTAGTTTTGGAGATGATTGGGTCGTTGAGTTTGACCAGCCCGCAGGATACGAATTAACAGGAGGAGGGGCATTTGCAAGACCAATTCTTTCAATCACCGCACCTGGCGATGACCTTAGCGATGCGCCTGATGTCATAGATATCATTGCCCGAGCATATGCTGATGAAGATGGAGATGGTACCGAAGAAGAAGTTCAAGTCATTACAATTTCCCTTGATATTGAAGAAGTCGGAATATTTGCTTACCCACGCGTAAACATCTATGAGGATGAAGACCACCAAATGGAAATTGCAGATAGTGCTCGCCCAGACGCATATGATGAAGGCGTTTCGCACTTTGTTGATTCAGCCCTAACTGGAAGGTTTTGGTTGGACTTGCAAAATGCGGGGTTTGACCAAGATACTTTTCGAATAAAAGTCAAGGATATTCCTGATCAGTGGGATGTTAGTTTCTTTGACAACCTTACAAATTCGGAGTTGGAAAAGCAACAGGGTGCTTGGGTAACCCCTTCACTCGGCAGCCACAGTGTTGAGACTTTCATGCTGGAAGTATATCCTCCTGCTGGAAGAGATGGAGAGGATTTGGGGGTCTTGGAAATTGAGGTTACATCAAGTGGAGACAGTGAATTGCAATCTACCGTTCGCTACACCGTGCACCGAACTTTTGGTGTCTATGCTGAAGTAATTTACGACCCATTTGGCGCGCCTGATGGCCATATTGGCCCCTTTGAGACAACTTGTGAAAGCATTAGCACAACATGCCAGTTGGACCTGACAGTACGCGTCACTGCCCAAGATGGAAATGGAAGTTCAGAAGTTTCTTCTTGGCAAATCCGCGACCCATCATCCCTTGAGAAAAACTTAGAGGTTGAAAATGGAGCCTATTCTCGCTGGGAATGGGGAATTACTTTTTCAGGAAATGGTTCTATTGCAAACAGAGTTTCCTTAAGCCAAGGCACAAGTTCAGATGTTAATTTACAGGTGTCGTATACCCGAGGCTTGAAGGCAGGCAATCACACAATGTATCTGCGTATTATTGAGGAAGGTGCTGGA
This sequence comes from Methanobacteriota archaeon, assembly GCA_018649825.1. Lineage (GTDB taxonomy): Archaea > Thermoplasmatota > Poseidoniia > Poseidoniales > Poseidoniaceae > PSPT01. The sequence goes on along the minus strand of JABIHC010000009.1, from coordinate 13,062 downwards.
GCAGATGCCCGCTACTTTGACCTTCCTTTGACTTTTGAAATCGAAGTAGATATGCCTGATGACATTCAAATTACCCAAAAGAGTGAACCTGCCGCATTTTATGCAGGTGATTCTCGCGAAATGTCATTCAAAGTTTACAATGGAAACAATGTTGATTTGACCCTTCTCTTGGATGTTGATGTTGAGGGTGAATGGGGGGCTGAAATAAAGGGCAACCAAGTCCTTTCCGTACCTGCATTCAGTGAGGCTAATTTTTCACTCCTTATCTTAGCACCTGATGCACTTCGTCACGGCGATATTTCAATGCTAACAATTGCCGCTAGACCTCTTGATTCTGAGATTTCATATGAGGATGAATTTACCGTTAGAAAGAAGATATATTTACAGGGTGAAGCGACTGGATTAGATCGAATTATGGGTGAGATTACCCAGCCGCGTGCACCGACAATTATCGCCTTTGTCGCTCTTGTATTCCTTGCTGGCATGGCCTTTAACCGACGCAATAAAGATGTTGAAATTATCGAAGAATGGATTGATGACGAGGATGAATTATTTGATGATCCAAAGTCAGATATTCCCGAACCAATATTAGAGGACGATGACCTCGAATTGTTGGATGAAGGGTTAGATGACCTCTGACCTTTTTACCTATTGTACCGTTTTTTGGCGGCTCTAAAAACCACCCCTATAGGGGTGAGTCGTCCGAACAATGCTCCAAGCCCGTTATATGGGTTGGATTGGCGGTTAAGTTTTGATAGCCATGATAAGCCGCCCCGATTCTGTTTCCAAAATCATTCCTTTGCGCTTTCAACGATACCGCGCATTGGGCCTAGTTTCCTTGATGATAATTTCATCCTTAGCCGGAATTGAGTTCGCGTCATGGAAAGCCATTGCGGTTAGTGATGCCGACGGAGATGGTCTTTCATACGGCCTTGAATACTTGATTAACACTCAGCCACAGGATCCAGATAGCGATAATGATGGGCTCCCCGATGGTTGGGAATGGATGTATGGATTGAACCCAAATGATGGTTCTTCCATTGGTGGTGATGGAGCCACCGGCGACCCCGATGGCGATGGCATGACCAATTTACAGGAATACAACTATTTGCAGCCCAATAACTGGGATCTTGCCTCAACTACCCAATTACTTGACAATGGAGTTTGGTGGAATGGAACTGTACCAGTGCGAAACTGGGATGAAGAAAATGCGATGCAATATAGTCAGCCTTCTTGTGGCGATCCAGGGTCAGATGGAACTGGAAGCATTATTCTGTGTGATGAAGACCCAGTTGGAAACATTTGTACCGATGGAATTGATAACGACCGAGATGGCCAAGTTGATTCTAACGATAACGATTATGACGGAGATGCAGACTGTTCAAGCGATGATGATGACGGAGATGGTATTGATGATGAGGATGTGGATGGATGGGATACCGATGGCGATGGGTTACCTGATGGCTGGGAAGCGGCCAATGGACTCAATGCGACTTCACCTTCCAATAATGACGGATATTATGGCGACCCCGATGGAGATGGGCTAATCAATATTTACGAATATATCAATCCAAGTTGGACCACCCAATGTTCCGGTGTTGATTGTTGGCGCCCTGGGCCAAGTACTGCGGCGATGACAGAAACAGTATCTCCTTGTGACCCTGTCAGTGGCATCGGACCAAATGGTTGTGCAACCATGACTGCAGAAGTTGATGGAATAATGAGCACTGACCCACAAAGCGCAGATACCGATGGAGATGGATTAAATGACAGTTATGAAGCACTTACCCTCCTAACCGACCCTACCTCTAGAGATACCGATAATGATGGTGTAGATGATGGAGTTGAGGTTTCAGGAGCCTATGGAAACCCACCTCAAGCGAGTGACCCTCGAAATAACAATACTGACGGTGATGCTTTCACAGATGGTGAAGAAGATCTCAATGGGAATGGAGTCATTGATGTTAATGAAACCGACCCAACACGTCGAGAAGATTCTGACGACTTTGATAATGACGGTATTCAAAACTGGGCAGAAAACATGACTTGCACTCTTTGGAATGTTGCAGACACCGATGGCGGTGGAGTAAACGATGGTGATGAACGAAATACGACTCACAATACCGACCCATGCGATTCAATGATAAATTGGGTTGAAACAAATTTCACCTTCAATGGCGGCACATCTCGCTTGACCGTTGGAAATGGAAGCGGTTTTAACCCAGCAGGGGGAATGGGATATTACAATGATTCTTCCGGAACACTCACCTCCTTTGCCTATTCTACGGTAGTAAATAATGTGATTTATGGAGTTAGCAACGGGCCAGCAGCAGGTACCGTCTCCGTAGAACATTCAAGCAACTCATGGTGCCATACCTCTGCTGTTGCTGATGGTTCAATTTTTACTTGGCGCGATTTCTGTGACGATGATTATGAAGATACTGATGGTGATGGTTTGGCTGATTGGCAAGAACTTCTCGGCACATTTGGTTTCTTTTCAAATCCGTTTTTAGTCGATAGCGATTTAGATGGTGTAAGCGATTATGATGAAGTAATGAATAATACAGACCCCACTGAGCCATGTTGGAATAATCTCGATAGCGATGGCGATGGGATAAATGATTACTTTGAAACTTCAACTGGTTGTGATTTAATATTCATCGGAATATTAAATGGTTCAACTGACGGATTCTCAACAAATCCGCAAGCATTCGATACCGACCAAGGTGGAATCGATGACCGCCAAGAATACTTTGATGGCACAAATCCTGAAGCAGACCCTACAGATGACATTCACCTTATGGATACAGACGGAGATGGAATCCCCGATGAAGTTGAGAACAATACGGGCACTGATTGGAGAAATCCAGACACAGATGGTGGGGGAGTAATTGATGGTGTTGAATGTCCACGGCCATTTTGGTTTACAAATTGTGTTGGTTCCCCAACCGACCCGCTTGATCCTACCGATGACATTACTGAAAACCAAGTTGTTTTCTGGGCAAACAATACTACAGGGCAAATAGACCTTGGTCAACCACATTATTGGCGCCTTACCACTGGTGACAATTATACTGGCTCGGCATACGCGTCTTTACCTGAGGCTCATAGTTCAAATGAAATTTTCGTGCCATACGCCGACTTAATTCACTTACCTGATTCTTCCTTTGCCAATGATTCAGTAACTTGGCAAGTCAATTTTAACAATGGAGTAATGACTGGTGCCTTCCCGGTGCCCTCTCTTTCAAGCAACATCACATTCTGGTTTGACTCTGCAGTTCAAGTTTCCCGAACAAATGAGACCCACTCATACGAAGTTATCTCTGGAGTTCTATCAGAATATTGGTCTGTTCAATCTGAATATTGGTATGATACCACTGCCCAAGCGAATGCTTTAGTAAATTCAAGTTCCACATACGAACTTGATTTACCTGGTTACTTTACTGATATGACGACCCCGGAGTCCGTAGTATACAATATCACAAATGGTGTGATAACCGATTCAGGTGCAACAACCCCTTGGGAAAAGGCAACTGCACTTGCTGATTTCCTAGTCAACGGAAATGCAACTACCGAATTCAAAATAAATTTCAATGGTTCACTAGTTCCAGATGGGGTAGATATTGCACAACATATGCTCATTCTAACTCAGGAAGGAACTTGTTCTGAATTCACTACCCTATACACTACAATGGCTCGGCTTGCCGGACTCCCTACTCGCAAAGTTTCTGGATACAAGGATGGTTTCTGGCAAGAAACTGGCTTTGAAATATGGAGTCAACACTTCACCCACTGGGCTGAAATTAACTTTGTTTCAACCCCTGGCTCAGGTAGTCTTGATATGGGTTGGGTACCTTTCGAAGCTTGTCCACCTGCCGCTACTATGGAAGTTGTCAACCTAACCGCATCTCCATTGACTTGGGATCGTGATGGTTCGTCACAATTCAATGTCACCGGGCAGCTTCGCTTTGTGGATAATCAAACCATTGCTGGTGGTGAAACAATTGAGGCTTTCTTGCAGCCATATGCATCCGCATCTGCACCAACTTGGGAAAATAGTTTTGGTGCCGCTTCGACCGATGCAAATGGTACTTTCACAATTACAGGAATCCCTTCAGAGGCCATGCTTCCCGGATTTGGTGTGCTTGTGTTTAGGCCTTTTGAAAACGGCTATGTAGCCGAATCTGCTATTGTAACTACGGCAATTGTCAATGTGACTGATGATGTAAATATATCTCACTTACTTCCCGCCGTGGTCAATAACCCCGTGGTTGGAGCCGGTGCTACGACCACAGTTAATGGCCTAATAATGTTTGAAAATGTTCCGGAAAATGGTGTTGGCACTTTAGCCAACTTGACCATGTTCCTTGAATATTCTAGTTCTGTCCAAGGAACGGTAAATCTTTCGACCCAGATCTCCCCTGAAGGTTTTTGGTCCTTTGACCTCTCACTAGATTCAACTGAACCTCTAGGCAACCTTTCCTCATCAATTTGGTTCCCCGGGTGGACGGACACGAGTATGGTAGTTGCAGGAAGTCCTGCATACAACCTACGACCACTTGCCTTCCCGTTAATGCTGAATGTTTCAGAGGCGCCGAATTTGTCCGCTACACTTGAAGGGCCAGGAGCTAATAATAGCATAATTATCGTTGATGATTTATTCTATATCAATGGCTCAGCAATTAGCCGAGGACCTTCACCTGTGGCAATGGACGGAATGCTTGAATTTTCTATTCGTCAAAATGGAACTGGTGGATTGTATAATGTAGTTCTAAATCAAAGTGTAAACGGCACCTTCAGTGTTTCGGCAAATATGTCTGCCCTTTTGGCAGTAATTCCGGCTGGATTAATGGATGTTCGCTTGCGTTTCTACCCGACTCTACTTGAGGCCACTGATGATGCAAATATGTCTGGGCCTGCTTGGTGGCTAAAGGGATTCATACGTATTGAGTTCCAATCTAATCCGGCTATGCGCGGCGGTCAAACGTCAGTAATCCTTGACTTCTATGACCACCGTGATTCTAACATTGACCTCAACCTCACCGGAGATTTCTCTTCTAGTTTCAATGGTACATGGTTCAACACAAGTACCAACCCTGCAGGCACTTTAAATTTGATTTGGAATACATCGGCAAGCCTTGCTGCTGGCGACTATCCATTTGAAACAATATTCAATGGTAGCGAGTATTTCGCACCGGTAACCAATTCAACGTTGATTCGTATTCAAGCAGATGTCAGCATCACTGCTGGACCAGGTGTTGATTGGGTTCATATTGGAGATATTGGTTGGATAAATGGAAGTTTCGTCGATGCGCAACTCTTAACGCCTGTCCTCAACAACAATAGCGGAATTACCGTGATAATTATCCACCCAACAGATGGGCCATATGAGGTTGGCAGTACCCTCCTCAACACATCTACAGGAAACTTTAGTGTAAATTTCACCATGCCAAATATCGCAGCAGGAGTCTATACTGCCGAATTAGTTGTTGATTTCCAGAATGGCGCACCCCCTGGCGGACCTTATTACAATTATATTGGTGAGTTCCTTCCAAGTACTCAAATTGGTGTTGAATCAGATGCAATTCTGTCTATTGCAGATGTACCTCCACGACTACAAATCAATGATACGGCTGATTTGATTATTCATGTCGTTGATGGTGCAGACAATTCAAATGTTTCAGGAGCAGTTGTAAATTATGTCTTTGACTTTGGAAATTCCAATACCAGTATTGGACAAGCAACCTCTGATCCTGACGGAAACGCAACTCTAACTTGGCTAGCAGCTGGATTTGACCCTGGAAGTTATGTTGTCCGATTCTGGATGGCAAATGACACCACTGATACCATTTCCACCCCCAATGCTGCACGTTACATAGGTAATGAAACAAGTATGACGATGATTCTACAGGCACCGACTATTGTAAATCTTCTCAGTATCCCTACCAACATCACTGCTGGAATGGCATTCAATGTTTCCGGCGTAATCATGGATAATGATAATTTAAGCCGACCACTTTCTGAAGCGGTAAATATTGACATCTATTGGGCAGATAACCCTGAAGAGAAGTTAATCAATAACCGTCCTACCACGCCTAATGGGACTTTCTCTTTCTCCGTACCTACGGACTCTAGTGGGAATGGCACAACACGGGGAAACCACGACTTAATTATTGAAGTTGTTAACAATAGTAGCCCTTACTACTTGACTGCCAATACATCACACCCAATGTTAATTTTCGGAGTAACTGACTTTGAGGGAATGCAACCGCTAAATGCAGTAATCGTTAACCGTGGCGACTCTACAAATATTTCGACTATTCTCGTTGAAGCTTCAGACCAATTCACCGCCCTTGACAACTTTACCGTGGCCATGAGGTTTGATGAAACTTGGATGTCTGCAGAGGAGATGACCGATGGAAATGGAAGAGTCACTTTCAACTATTCAATTCCATTTGACCAGCCACTTGGCTTAATTAACGCAACATTCTTCTTCAACGGTAGTGTTGACCTCTTGAGTAAAAATAAGTCCTTAACCAGTATTACAGTTCGCTCACTTACCTTCATGGTAGTTGACCCAATTACTGCAAACCCCGTTGCTGGAACTTCATTCAATGTTAGTGGAAGTATCCAAAGCGATAACGGAACTGCACTGATGTCGAGAGATGGAACTCCGCTCATTGCTAATATTCTTTTCAAGATTAATGACCAACTCGGCAACTTTGTGGTTGCTAACGGAATCATACAGGCCAATGGGAATTGGACTGCAATGATTACTCTGAATTCTGATTTCGCAGCAGGCAGCCATAATCTCAGCGCATCATATGTACCCGCAGTAAACTTCTATCAGGGTTCAGAAGCAAATACTACCTTTGATAGCAGAGGATATTCCACTCTCTCTTTCATCTTCCCTGCTCTCGATCAATTTAACAATCCTTCCTTGAATTCAAGAACGATTCGCGGTGATTCAATAGATGTCTATGTTCTTCTTGTTGACAATACGCTGGCACCAATAGATAATGCAACCATCAACCTCACATTTGACGGTCTCGCCACACCAATTAGTGGAACAACTTGGGCAAATGGCTCAGCATTGATTAGTCTATTAATTCCTGCAAATGCCACACCAGGCTTCCTTGACCTCTCTGTATCATTTGATGGGACACCAGGCACAACTGGAATACTCGGTTCAAGTCAAAACACTACAATGGTGGTCATTGCAAATACAACTACCAACATCACCTCTATTACTCAATTAACCGTGGTTGGCGACACTATTTCTATCAACGGAACACTCCTCGATGACCTTGGAATGCCGCTTGAGTTTGAAGGCGAACCTGCATCTGGATTAATTCACCTATTGGTTGACGGAGTTGAAGTAATGTCAACAATGAGCAATGCAACTACTGGCCAATGGACATTCACCTACCAAGTTCCACTTGCTAGCGGAGCAGGAGCACATAATGTGCAAGTAACATACAATTCCGACTCGGTTTGGGGCAATCCTGGTTCAGTAGGCGCAGACCAAATGAATCCACCGTTTTACCTACCAAGTGAAAGCAATGGAATATTCAATGTAAGTGTGCCAACAGAGGTGCGCTTGGCTATCGCCGGAGGAGAAGTTGACCGCGAGGATATGCTTGTAGTAAACGGAAGTTTGGTGGATATTGTCGGCCTGCCTTTGGATAATAGGACAATTGAAGTTTGGCTTGGAGGGGCTTTATTGACTAATGTTACTACTGACGCAAATGGGGCTTTCTCTGTAATTTATCCAGTTCCCGCCGATTCCATGCTAGGTCCAAATACTCTTGTGTTTGAGTTTAGAGGTGCCACTTGGTGGTTACCGAGTAATACTTCAGGAACTTGGAATATTTATTCCCAGACCGGACTAACAGTTTCAACACAGGCAACCGCTGCTATAGGCGATGTTGTAGCGATTAATGGCACTGTCACTGACAATCAATTGATTCCGGTCTCGAACCATCTGGTTGAGATTTATATTGATGGTATTCTAATCGGGCAAGTTGCTAGTGACGAAAGCGGTATGTATTCTCTTGATTGGTCCATTCAATCAAGCTTTGACTTTGGCGAGCATACGATTTTCGCTACCGCTGCTCAACAAGGTTGGTATCGCGAAGGACAAGCAAACACTACAATTTGGATAGCCCACCGTACTGGATTAATCATCAACTTCGTTGATACACCGGATGCAACACGTGGAGAGCTTTGGGAATTGACTGGACAATTATATGATGATGATTCACCAAGTGATGAAGGGATTTCAGGCCAATTATTGACAATATTCTATGATGGGGATGAAGTTGGTACAGTCCTAACTACTGGCGGAGGAAGTTGGGTGTACACCATCCAAGTACCAATGGACGCAAGCCGTGGAGAACACTCTTTTACTGTTGAATTTGAAGGCGACACCGCATATCTTGGCAGTAGTGGAGAAATTACCGGACGGGCATGGGCAAATGTTGTCTTTGAAATTGATGTTATTTCACCTCAGGCAACAAGGTCTTCTAATGCTGACTTAATCACTATGAGTGGACGCTTGCGCGAAGTAGGTGGCAATCAGGAATTGTTAAACAATGTCACTCTATACCTCGGCGAAGGAACTCAGTGTGAATCTGATTCGGAAGTAAGATGTATTTTCATATCAACTGCAAACTGGAATAACGGTGGATTCACATTGGCAGCAATGGCACCCATTTGGATGGAAGGTGGAATAAACTGGATTACCCTACAATATTTGGGAGATAGTAATGAATATTTCAACGGAGTTAGTTCAAACAATAGTGTAGCAATTGTGATCGATGCAACCTTTGACCTTTCAATGGAAACGATTGTAGTTGGTGATTCTGAAAAAGAAAATGTGAGGGGCCTCCTAATAATTACTGCCGATGATACAAATGCACCTCTACAGGGGGTTCGCGTGTGGGTTGAGTTGATTGTTCCTAATGGTAGTGATAGACTCGAAGAAAAGACATCAGACGAACTCGGTGCAGTTCTAATTGCCTTTGATTCCGATCCTGCCTATGCAGATGTTGGTCAATGGGGCAGGGTACAATTACGCATCTATTCAGAAGACAATGTTCTTTCAGAAGCATCTCGCGCTCAATTAGAAGCACTATATGCGGGAGAAGAATTGGATTACAATCTCGGTGCAAGTGATGAATCAACTTCAATTTGGACTTGGATTTTCCTCGTACTTGTTGCTGCCGCAATTGCCGGTGGAGTCATTTATGCCCGCAAGAAGAAGATGGATGCACTCAGTGAAATTGAGGATGTATTTACCTATACTGCAGAATTACTCGCAGCAGGAGATGCAATACGCGAGGCGATTTTCCAATGTTATGAGGGATTGTGCCAGGTATTACAGAGTCATGGATTCTTGCGTCACGATTTCGAGACAGTTAGGGAATTCGAAATTGCCATTCGTTCAGCAGTGCCAATACGCGAGGATGCCCTACTTGCACTTGACCAAGTCTTTGAGGTTGCTCGTTATAGCCGCAAGGAAATGGGAGATGCACATAAGGTTCAGGCACAACAGGCTCTACAAGCCTGTCAATCAGAAGTTGAGCGTATCAGCAATATGCAAGAGATTCCAAACCGCTGATATCGCACTAAGCCAATGCAAAGGATGATTCTTCAATTGCAGAGTTGCGGCATGCAAATTATTGCCAATTTAGGTGTAGATGACCGTTATCCCATGTAGCAGATACATTTTCTGCATTCTTTGGCAGGGGAATTGTGCGAGTCAATTCTGCATCGAGTAGATTCAATTTGAGTGCCGGATGGCCATGAAGAATACCCTTTGTCAATTCAATTCGACCAAGAGTAGTTCCCAATAGAGATAGGGAGAAACCCGATTGACGGACTATCCCACCTAGGGCTTCAACTGCCCAAGCCATTTTTCGCTCGGGCACAATATTAGCAAGATGTGCCTCGGGTAACTCGCCAGCAGTATAGAGCATTTTTGTATGCAAATCTTGGACCTCGGATAGGTGATCGGCATCACTTAGGTGTGCACCTTGCAAAATATCTGGTCGGGAATCAAAACCAGAACTTACAGGCAATTCGACATTGGAGGAGGAAGTAGTGTTTTCCGAGGTGCTGGATGATTTATTTGCACTGAAGTCTTGTGAATAATGACTCAAACTCTTCTCGGCCTCTTTGATAGAAACCGGTAGCCATGCATCTCCCATATACCGCCCTACGGTCGGTGGCTCAAGAACCCTACGCGTGGAAAAGTTGCTTCTTGCGAGGAAATTGAAGAGGCAAATGGTAGGGAAATAACAAGAAAAAAAGGCCCTCATTTGGAATTGTTAGATGGAGTCTTGTCAAAGAATCGTTTGGCGATTGTTCCTGCAGTTTCGGGGCTATGAGTAATTATTGGCTGAATCTCAGATGGTAAGCAAGATTTGTATGGATTCCTATCATGTCTATTATCGAGTAATAGAATAAAGGCACGGTCGCCGAAATTTCTTATTGGCCGCCCAACGGCTTGCAGAACTGAGTTAATTGCCGGCTGAACTGCACCCCATTGAAATCCCTTACCCTTTCCAAATTTATCCTGTAGATACCTTTGCAAGGCTTTGCTTTCAACCGAAGGTGGAGACATCGGAATTCCGATGCACACGGCGGAATCAAGGAGGTTATTGTGATAGTCAATTCCTTCTGCTAACTTCCCACCAAAAACACCACCAAGAAGTATTCTGGTTCCACGTTGCCTAGCTTCTTCCAAATCCTGCAGCAAGCGATCAGTTCGTTGCTTATTCCATTCTCGTTCTTCCAATAGCAAGCGGATGCCTGGCCACTGACGAGAATCTAGAATTTCATTAAGCATGTAATACGAGGGGGCGAAAACCGCAACATGTCCAGGTGTAGCCTGCACTATTGCCTCAACATAGGACTGGATTTTGGCAGTCATTTGTGGACCTCTTTGAGCATATAGGGTGGTAGCATCACCGGTAATGGCAATAGGGCGACGTTTGTCAAGGAAGGGAGAAGGAAGAGCAATCGTTCGGGTACTTTCGGAAGTCAGGCCGAGCATGTTTGCATACATTTCGGGAGGATAGAGGGTGCCGGACATGAGGAGAGAGCCTGCGACTTTGTCAAAAACTGGTTTCGCAACAAGACTGGGGTCTAACAGATGGCTTACGAGAGTTCCATGCGTCCCCCCGGTTTCAAAAACCAATGCCAAAGCACTGCTTTCACCATAGCGAATAACTGCATCAAGTAATTCAGCAAAGCGGTGTGCTGCGAGGTCACGAGGGTCCTCATTATCCTGTTCAGCTTGAACTAATTTCAATAGATTGCAGAGTGTACTCATACGGTGCACTTTTTCCGGTCCGCGTATTTTTGTAGTGGCTTTACCAAGGGTAGTTTGTAGGGCTTCACTGGCAATTGCGTCAAATGCTTCGTTTAGAACGGCAAAAAATTCACTCATTGGAACTTCAATTTGCTTATTTTCTCGACGCTTGGTGTCAGCCTTTTCCGCCTTTGAAAATAGTTCCCTAAACCACGAACTAAATGATTTACGCAGACGACCTAATACATCAAAGGCCCAACGCAGATTATCTAACTCGTCTGGCTCAAGTAGGCCACTTCCATTAAAGGCGACCATGGTTTCAAGATACTCTTCAAACTCATAACTAGCATTTCGTACCATTTCAGGAGTGATTCTCCTCTCCAGACCACCTCGGATGCGGTCTGGTAAATTATGAGCCTCGTCAACAATCACTATGATATTCTCAAGCCCAAGCCCCATGCCTGTAAGTGATGCTTCCCTGATATTGTCATGAAAAAGGTGGTTGTAATCAGCAACTACGATATCTACCATAGCGGCATTTTCTCGGGCGGTTTTCCATGCACAAACCGGTGCCAGAAATCCTTCATTATGATTTCCTTTAGCGTATTCAACCAATTCATGAACATGCATAGGGTGCTTGAGTATGGCCGCAGTAACATTATCATTTTCTTCAATAAACGGCTTACATGTACGCTTGCTTCTCGCCTCGGAACACAGATTATTAAACAAGGCAGGGTGCTCACCAGAAATGGGTAAAACGCACATTTTTTGTGTGCTGATCATATCAACAAGAGTGACTGGACTCTCATCATCACCCAGGCGGTTATTGATATCCCTTACAGTTTCAACAATGATTCGGTGCTGGCTTTGACGGCCAGTTAGAAACATGATTGTTTTTCGCTCACCAACATTTTTGCCAATCTCTAATGCGGCAGCTAAAGCGGCAGCAGTTTTGCCAATTCCAGTGGGTGCTGCAGCAATTAATGAACCACCTGAATTTAGTGCCGCAAGAGCCTCTTCAATCATTTGGTCTTGAAATGGACGCAGGGATTCGTGGGCCTGATATTTGAAGGATTTACCCTCGGCCACCTGCTTCATAGATACCAACCCATGACCGACCCCTCAAAAGCATTGACATTATTGCTACTAGGAAAATGGCAAAAATAATCTTTTACAGTATTGATTAACAATGTTCAATACTTGCTGACTCTATGTCCAATTAAGTTTGCCCCCACCGTGGGGATGAGGGCAAGGTGTGATGATTCAGCATGCTGAATCAGGAAAATCCGTTCCTCCCGAGAAGAAATCTTCCCGGGAGGGGTGTGGTGGTTGGCCTGATTGTGCAATACGTGCTCGTATGCGCAAAGCCGCCAGTCCTAGTTCAGGCCGAACTATGGACGGCAGAGAGGTGTGTTCAAACGGTGTGGGGTTTCCGTTGTCGCACATTTTCCCATCCCCTCTTCGTTTATTATTGGCTCTCACTGTATTTACTCAGTGTACTCCTGCCGAGGCAGGGTCTCCGCCCTCTTCTCTTCGAGACGGGCAAGGAGTAGGTCATCAACTTCAGACAATTCATTTGCAATTGCCTTGTCAATGTATTCAAGCATACCCTGTAGGGCAGCACTTTCAGGAGTGGTTCCTCGTAACTCATAGAGTTTAGCGAGTCGGGACTTTACAGCACTTCCAACTGCAATTGTTACTGTGTCCATTGAAGCAAGAGTTGGTTGCTGTTGCAAGTAAACTCG
>JABIHC010000172.1 GCA_018649825.1 Methanobacteriota archaeon | reverse complement strand
TTGGTGTAATCGCAGAGTAAGTATTCGCCATTCAAGCATTGAGCCATTCCGTCCACTTTGCACAAAAATACTCTTGCCACCTGGCCCGATTAATATCGCCTATAATGGGTTATATATTGGTGAACAACATATAGTGGGAGGACCAATTCTACCCCTTCTTGATGTTCTCACATTGAAGCCTGCACTGAGGCAGAAGGCTGAATTGGGCACTACTCTTTCAAAACTAATGAATGGAGATCTTCATCTGGCTTGGGAAGACTTTGACAACAATATCGGTGACGAGGAATTACGAGAATGTTACAAGAGAAAGATGTATCGTGGGCTCTCTTTGAGAAATGATTGGCAAGTTCTCCCTCCTTTTTCAGTTAGTGACGAGAAAGGTTACAAGTTATTGGTTCATTCCCCCGAAAGGAATAATAATAAATCGGTCTTTATTCAACTTCCAAAAGATATTCGTTTGCTTTCGGCCTTCCTTGATATTTGGAAATGCCAATATAGCACACATTCATCCTTATTGCTAAGGGCTGCACTTCATACTTGGGCAAATCCTGAGTGGGCAATGGAGCCTTTTGAAGGAATTGCTGATGCTCCATTCATGCGAAGTTTCCAATTACTCCATTCAGTAGTAATTTCAAACGATAATATGATTGCAAAACCTGATGGAATATTGGTGGAAGGTACTAGTAAGCAAAAATGGTTTATTTCTCCAGCACTATACAATGGTGCTCATGGTTCAAACTGGGCTGTTGAAAACCAAACTACTTTCGGTCAAGTATGCATTCACGATGGGAGTACTCGTGACTTTCCTTTGGGGGACCGACTCACTTCAGTAGCATTGGCCTTTGCCGATGACTTGACTCTAGCCACTCATGTTGAACCTGTGGCAATGGAATTGGTTATGGCTACCCGCGAACTTGAGCCTAGAAACAATCCTCGGCAACCCTTGCACTATCGAGGCCGAAATGAAGACAATAGGGCATATGTCATTCCGCCAAATCGTCGTCGCTACCATTTCAGAGACGACCAAAATTTATATCTATATGTCAATGAACAAATCCGTGTCTGTCGTGGCGTATGGGTTCACTATGAATTGGATTTTGAAGCAGTCAAACACCTGCTTGGTCCTGAAGAAATCAAGAATGCCGAGGCAATAAGGAAGAGGATGGATGAACAGAGAGAAATAATCAAGGAACAATTGACAGAGCGTGACCGTATTTACCGGGGTGAGATTTAATTATGAAATTATTTACACTTCATGGGTTAAGTAGGGCAAGAATAATGCAATATTGTAGCGTGAGAAATTTATGCATATCAAAGGTGGAAAAAATATGAAGACAAATACAGAAAAAAAACAAAAGGTGAAAAAAATGAATAATAATATGAACGAAAATATGAATGAAAATATGAATGAAAATATGAATGAAAAGGTTAACTCCAAACCAGTAACTGCAACAGTCGAAGTTGCCGACCATACCGGGCACTCTACACTTCAACTAACTAAGCAACAAACCGTTGACTTGGCAAATGAAAACCCAGGTCATTGGATATTTGCCGATGGTCAGCTAGTAAATGTTGATGGGCTCAATGAGGTAAACTGGGAAGTTGTTGACAAAGTACGTCTAGTCCCTGGTCTTGTCGGTGGCGCAAGTGATAGCGAGAAAGCACTTCCAACTGTGAAGGTGGAAATTGCCGACCACACCGGTCACTCTACACTCCAACTAACTCAAGCCGAAACAGTAGCCAAGGTACAAGAGAATTCAACCCACTGGGTCTTTGCAGATGGCCAACTTGTTAATGCCGATCAACTCGCTGAGATGAACTGGGCAGAAGTGCAAGGAGTCCGACTAGTCCCTGGGCTTGTTGGTGGCGATGTAGAAGTCAGCGGCAATAGGACAAAGTCACCCGCTATTCTATTAGTAGGTGCGGGGGGAATTGGTTCATCAGTAATTGAACTCTTGGTTCCTGCACTTGAGCGATGTAATACCCGTTGTCAAATAGATATCATGGACGATGACAAAGTCAAGGAAACCAACCTTGGGCATCAAAAATTCACCTCACTAGAGGTAGGCCAGTTCAAGGTTGATGCTTTGGCAAATCGATTTGAAGATGCAAAGAACATTATCATTGACCCAATAACCGAGCGCCTAACTCAAGGTAGCCAACTAGAATATTATGATTTAGTAATCGTTGCAGTTGATAGTCCAACTCCACGAAAAATAGTTCATACAGATGCTGCTGCTTGGTTGGATTTAAGGTGCCGCGGCGATGGATGGCTTCTTCTTGATAATAATACCAATCCCGAAATAGTAACCTCTCTTTCACCAACACACAAACCGACAAGTTGTCAGATTGAAGGTGCGATTGCTGCCGGAAACATTGAGTTTGGCTTTGCCGCAGTTGCTGCAGCAGGGGCTCAATGGGCATTCCAATTTATCCGCCAATATTATGGCAATAATACTTCAACACCTTCGGCTCAAATGTCCTCTCTAACTCATGGCTCACTACCCCTCCCCTCACCACCGGCCAAGGTAGAGGTGGTTGCTTGAGTATTGATGTTCAGCAAGTAGCAAAGAAAATGTTACAAGGAAAAGCAGAGGATGTAGTAGAAGAACTAATTGACTTTGCTCGCCAAGATAATTGGGATTCAATATATTTAATTTCAGCTCTCGCTGGTCGCGAAGTAAGTATTCTAATTGATGCTGAAGGAGAAATATTTGTTGATTGGGGCGGTCCAGGATTAGTTCCACTATCTCCTCCAGTTGGGGCGAAGATACCATTCCGCCTTTGGGTACATACCCATCCCTTTGGTTTTGCATATTGGTCTGCAACAGACCAAAGAAGTCTTTCACATGCACCTTTGATTCTTAATTGCGCATGGGTGATGGGTAAGAATGGAATTCTGTCATCAACTTGTATGCCAGATGCTCTTTCAGAAGAAAAACCAAGCGAAGGTGACAATAGCAGAATTGATGTTTCTGGACCACTTTCTAGGTGGACTGCTGAACAAGTTTGCTCATGGCCAAATTGGCAAAATAAACTCAAAACAGCTTCGCCTTGGCTCAATGCCCAAGACGGTGATTTAGAAGATGGCATATTAACCAATAATGGCATATTAGCCAATAATGGCCTTGAATCAGTTAGTGAATTGAAGGAGATGAAGTCATGAGTGATTGGAAAGTCCGCAAGCCGACAGATGACATAGAGAAATTTAAAGTTGATTTGGCAATTGCAAATGGCGCCGGAATTAGTATTGAGAAATTCATTGAGAAGATAATTGGTGAAAAGCCAGACAAAGCATTAGTTGAAGCAACAAAGCTCTGCCTTTCTAGGACTCAAGAAGAATCTGAGGCAATTGATATTGAAACTTGGATAAAAGAATTTATTGCTTGGCGAGAAAATTTTGCTTAGGCCATTGGAAGATGCTTAGTGGGCTTGGCGATACCGAGGTCATCGGGAAATTTCATCACCGCTTTTGGAATAGGAATAGGAATAATTTCCTTACCAACTAATGCAACCCTACTTGGTCGTGAATCATCTAAGAGTTTTCGACCAGTAAGTGGTGCTAACTCTGTCGCAAAATGCAAAATATCTTCGTGACTTGGCATATTCTCAGCCAGTAAATTTTCTTGACTATGCCCCACATGGACATAACCCTTACACTCAATCCAATCGGGGTCGGCTCGATTATCTATCGCTGCGTACTGAGCAATATGCTCTGAATTCATATTCTCTCCCTTTATCATCGTGTGCCGACAAACGGTGCGAGTTTCCAAACTAGGTAGCAAATCAACGGTTTGCTCAACCTTTTCCCATGCCGCATTATTCCATTTTGGTTTACAAAGTCGGTTGAATACATCCTTATTGGGAGCATCAACACTCAAGTATAACTGAGTTGGCAATACATCCAAGTTTTCAATTATTTTTGGCAATGTTCCATTGGTAACAAGCATAGTCGTCATTCCGTGTTTGTGGCATAAATCCATGAACTCGGACAAATTACGGTAAAGAGTAGGCTCACCATTTAGGGAAATAGCAACATGCTTTGGGTCTTGTGAAAGTGCGAATTTTTCGGCAGTAACCTTGTCATGCCCACCAAATCCGCTGAGTAACCTTCTCTGGGCTCTTACACTCTCGTAAAGAAGTTCAAGTGGATCCTGGTCAACTAATTCTAAACTGTCCATATGTGGTTCACGCCAGCAATATGAACAAGCCAAATTACATTGGTCAACTACTGGACTCATTTGTATACACCCCTCACTTCCAACACCGTAGAAACGGCCCTTGTAGCACTCGCGGTCTCGTAATAAACTCTCTTTTGTCCAATGACAAATTTTCACTCCACCGTGCTCCCCCACTAAGTGGTAGCGTTGCTTTTGCAATTTTGCTTTGAGGATTGGATCCATACCCATTTTTTCACGCCCTTCAGCGCACACACCCACTGTTAGACAAATTGCAAATAAGGATAATTTGCAAGTAGAGGCAGGTTGGGGGGAGGCTCGAACGCCCCTCCCACTTGTTTCTCATTATTCAATATACACTCCACAAATATCAAGGAAATTATTTGACAATTGGATTGGAGGTGCAAAAGATACAGGAGACAGTCTAGAGATTGTTGGGTGAAATAGCCACTATTCGGAGGAAAACAGGCAATTCGCAAAAATCTTGCAATAAAGCAATATTTTGGCTCGGGAGGAAAAAGAGATACGGCAGAAGATGTATCTCTTGACACCTACTGTAAATAATAAACCTTAGTGCTGGATAATTCTCCAATAATTGATATAAGCGGCGCTGCAAATAGTAAACTGAGGGAGCAACCTCGGAGGCGATACAGATGGATAAAGAACTAGATACCTATATTGAAGAAGTAATGAATAAGCAGCAATATAATAATGGGGTTTTCAGCAAGTTTTGGCAAGTGCCAAATCTTTTTGCTGCAATCCGCCGACGTAAGTTGAAGGTGTTATCAACCAGGTTTACTGATTGACTTGTGTTAATAGAGCGAGTCAATTCAGTTTACTATTGATGAAGCCAACAGGCATCAGCGTATTCTCCTATTTGGTTCGTTTGAATCTTGGGGAAATAATTCATACGCGCGCCCTACTCGCAAGTATATGAGCGAGGGGCGGCAAAATGCCATTCTTGCAGTTTTACTGGCATTATTAGTTGTCTCTGGCACTTATGCTGCTTATACAAATTTAGCCCAAAATTCACAACCAACTTGTGTTGAAGGGCAAGAACTTATCGCCGACCAATGCGAAGATATTGTCGATGGTGGTGGCGGAAATGGTGAACAAGGCAATAATAACTCAGGCTCACATAATTTGAGCGAAGATGATTGTACTTTAGCGCAAATTTGGAGAGATCAAGAATGTCAAACGATGCTTGCACCAAACACGTTATCGTATGGAGAAAATGAGTTTCATTTTGTTCTTGGTCAAACATCTCAATCTATGATAAGTCCTTCTTTTTCTGGCGATGCGCCAGACTCATGGGCTGTTTCTCCTTCCCTGCCAAATGGAATGAATTTGAACCCTGCAAGTGGGGAAATTACCGGTTCGCCTCTTGAGGAAAGTCCTGCATCCGAATATACAATTGTAGCAGCAAACATTGCGGGCCTCACCTCTGTGACAATAAATATTAGTGCAATTCCGCCTATCCCTTCATTTACTCTTGACAATCCTCTGTTACAATTAACCTTGGGCGAATTTTTTCTTTCAAGCCCCCCCGTAATTCTGAACGGCTCGGTTGATTCTTGGCTGGCATCCCCTCCTCTCCCGATAGGGCTTTCTTTGAATTATGATGGAGCAATTACCGGCCGCCCACAAGCGCTTGGAACGACAATTCATACCCTAATTGGTAATAATTCAGGTGGTAGTAGTTCTCAAAATTTCAGCATCACAGTAATTGATGTTGCACCCAATAATTTGCAATACCTTGGCACCCCCTTTATCTTAACTATCGATGAAGAAATTGACACAATCCCCCCTAGCATTAGTGGCGGTGCTGTAACTTCTTGGGCAGTAGAACCGGAATTACCTTCAGGATTGGAATTCAACAATAGCAATGGTTGGATTAGCGGTACACCTTCATCTCTTTATCCGCAAGCAATTCATGTAGTTTGGGCAAATAATAGTGGTGGGGATCACAGTTCAGCAATTCAATTATCGGTTGTTGATGAAGTTGTAAGGGATATTAATTACTCGGGGAATTCAATTGATGTAGCTTGGAATGTCGAGATGATTAACCGTACACCAATATTCATTGGAGGCACTCCATTAACTTGGGGCATTTCGGCAAATCTTCCTTCTGGGCTATCGTTTAATACATCTACTGGGCAAATATCTGGTATCGCAAGTGAGTTAATTCCGTGGACAAATTATACTGTTTGGGCAAATAATACCGGCGGGTCGGGTATTGCCTTCATTTCTATTCGTGTGGCTGATCTGACTCCATCAAACATTAGTTGGAATGGCACACAGTTTGCTTTTGCAAGCAATGAGAGTATATTCCTTGAAGTTACAAATAATGGTCCGTTAATTGATTCTTGGGAAGTTAGCCCAAGTCTCCCAAGTGGGCTTACATTAGACGCTCAAGGAAATATTTCAGGAGTGCCAACTGAACGAAGTGATTGGCAAATATACACAATTTGGGCAAACAACACCGGCGGTTCGATAACAATGAATCTAAGTCTAGCAATTCACGATTTAGATGCTGACTGGAACGATATTACCGCTGGAGTCGGCTCAGTTGATTACGGGTCATCATGGCCTTCACTAATCGTACCAATTGGGGAATGGGCATTCCCTATAGGAATTGATTGGGATGACCGCCCGATAATCACCGCAAATCATGTTGGGCGAGGAAAAATAGTTGGTTATGGGCATGAAGGCATGGTGGCGAGAACTTCAGGTTCAGAAGCAACTTTATCAATAAATGTGGCAAAGTGGGTATGCGGAGATGGAACAAATGTCGCTCTTGAAAGTGGTTACAATGGCTGGGAAAATGAATTACAAGCCGAGGGCTTTACCGTAACAACAAGTGTTAATCCAGATAATTTAGCCGGTCAAGATTGTTATATCGGTGATTTTTGGAATGGTTGGAGTGATTTTCAAAACCGTGCAATTGAGCAATTTTTGCTTAATGGAGGAGGTGTTGTTCTCGGCGGTCATTCTTGGTATTGGTCTTACAGTAATTCTGATGTAGCCCATAATTATCCCGGTAACAAAATTTCAAAAATCAGTGGTCTTTTTGTTTCCTCTTCCTCCGGTTCTGTGTCATTAAATTTTCAAAATGGCCTTCCCTCTCCATATTTCCGCACACGGGATGCACTATCGGGTGTTGAAGCACATCTTTCAAGTGGACCACTTCTCAATCAATCCAACTCAGGCATTGCAGCGGGAACTATTAGTCGAGCGGCTTCAAATCTACCGCTTGATTTTGATCTTTTTTGGAATCCTGTGCGTTCAATGACCAATGACACTGGTTGGATTCAAATAAGTGCAAGTAATACTTTTTCATTGGGCTCCGACCCAATTGACGACCTAATTCTAAATGTTCAAGAGCAATTAATGTTACAATTACCAGCAGATGAATTAGTTGCTCATCCCTCAGCAATTGATTTCCCGGGGGAGGTGCCAGTTAACTCTCCGAGGGTATCACGAAGTATGACTTTGCAAGGCAATTTTTCAGGCCTTCCAAGTCAGTTTGGCTATGCGGGTGCAAGGGCGCATGGGCGAATTGGAACTGGACTATATGCGGCAGCAGGTGAGGTAGTAAACGTCAGCCTTCCACAGTCAATTGTTGGGCAGAATGCCTACATTCTTGTCGGCGCTCATTCGGATTCACTATGGGGTAAATCAAGCCTTTCGCGCCATCCCAAGGTAGTTAGATGGTGGCCGATTGAAAATGTTTCTATGCAAGTTGGTAATGCTTTTGGTGGAGTGATATATTTAGCAATTCCAGCAGGCGGGGCATTTGGTCTTCTCAATTTGAGTTTTGAAAATGCAGTTGAAATGCCGCGTTATATACATGGACAAACTTCAATTTCAGATTGGCAAAATACAACGCGATTATTCCCAGCACCATATGCTGAATTAGAATCGGATTATTTTATTCTCACAGTCCCTTCCAAAGATATCCGTTCACTAGATGACCCCGATTACGCAATGGATTTTTGGAGCGAGGCCCTTCAAATGGAACATAATCTCTCGGGATATGTGCCTTGGCCGCGTGTCGAAAGAGCAGTATTTGATGTCCAAATAAGTGCGGGATGGATGCACTCTGGCTACCCATTTATGGCGCACCATGCAAGTGTGGCTGGCGTTGTCAATGGAACAAAGATGTATCAAGATGGAGACTGGGGTATGTTCCATGAACTTGGGCATAACCACCAGTGGGGCTCGGCTACATTGCCGGGCACAACTGAAACTACCTGTAATCTATATTCTGTTAAATTAATGACCGACCTCGTCGGAAAAGATCTGCGTGCCGGTCATTCGGCACTAAACACCAATTCATCAAATAGCCGTATTGAGACTTACTTCAATAATGGTGCGCAGATAAACTCATGGTCGGTGTGGACAGCACTTGAAACCTATTTGCAAATCCAAGAAGAATTTGGTTGGGAACCAATTACTGCTGCATTCCAAGAATACTATTTCAATTATTCAACTCAGCCATCTGGTGATTCAAATGAATTCAATCAATACGCAATACAAATTTCGCTAAATACGGGATACAATTTGGTGCCATTCTTAGAAGCATGGGGCTTTCCCATAACTCAAATAACAAAAGATTCAGTTGACCACTTACCAGTTTGGACAACAGACCCACTGAGAGGGTGGGTGCATGATTATGATCCTCAAATTAGATCGTTGAGCGAATCAAATGTTTCAGGTGGGAATGCCAATTTGGATTTTGAAATATATGATAATGGTACTGACGTAAATCTTACAATTTGCTGGGGCTTAGCAGATGGTGGAACGAATACTTCCACATGGTCAAATTGTCAAAGCGCAGGAGTTGCATATGTCGGATGGCAAAGTCAGAATATTAGCAATCTATTAACTGGACAAACATATTTCTGGCGAGTGATGGGTGAAAACCAAAATAGTCAAACGTGGACTGCTGCGGCTATTTTCCAATCTTAACTCTCAACATTATTGCGAGACTATTGGCAAATACTAAACAGAATCATTACCTTATTTGGAATGGGTTTTGGCGAAACCTCTATTCATGAGTATGGAGTGTTGCGATGCATGAGGACACGGGCAATTCTCCTTGTGGTTATTTTTTTGTCCTCGGCAATAATATTACCAAACAACATTATTTCTCCAGTAAATGCAGGAGAGGTAAGCACTTTTGGTAATAATGGGCACCCTCAAAGCATTTCAATTTCCTTCAATTCTTCGGGTTATGATAGTCAAACAAACTTATCTTTAGGGGCAAATTCAGTTATCACTTCTGCTTCAATGGGAGTGCGTGGCAAGGCAGATACCGCTGGTAATAGCCCAACTACTATCGGCATTGATGTTGGAAATGATGGTGATCTTGATTGGGCTTTTGGTGGTGCAGGAAACGGCTCCTTTGGCCATCAAACTGAATTCTCAAATGGCCATTCTCAAATTGGAGTGAATCTATCAAGTGGCGCAAATAATTCCTATTCTATCCGTCTACCTGCTGATGCAGTCGTTAATTCTGCCCAAGTTAATTTTTCAACCCTCAGTGAATTGACTATATCAGGGAGCGGTGTAAAGGACTCTCATATGCGCCAGCCCAACACACAATATAGTAGTGCAGCGATAATGGACTATAATTACGGAGCATCTAATCAAACTGTATGCGGCAAAACTGTATGGGCAAATTGGAACATTTATCGTAGCGTTTATTGGTTTGACTTATCACAAATCCCCTCCGTAACTATCCTTGATGCTAACATGTCTTTTTACGTGGCAAATGCAGTTAATCCAGCTGGTTCCTCGCAACCTGTTACGGCACTCCATACATATACAATATATCCATTGTTGAAAGATTGGGAAGAAGGCCAAGAATACGGTGCTGCAGTCCAACAAGGACCAGGGGTTACTTGGAATAATGCAATTGATAATGTGACTGGAAGTGATTACGCTTGGAATATTGGCGGGACTGGGGCGCTTGACCGAAGTACTACCGGAGTTTCAATCACTGACAGTCCAGCCAATTTGAAGCATACTTGGCTTTCATATGATTCTCAAGGACTGGAAAATATTGTACAAAGTTGGATTAATGGTTCCACAACAAATTTTGGAGTCGTAATGCAAGGTGATGAAAATACGAATAAGCCGGATGGCTCGGTTCTCTATTTTCCGGCAAGTAATAATGCAACATATGGGCCTAAATTGGTTGTTGTTTTTGCTGGTTCAGATGAAATTACAGCAACCTTTGACTTGGGTGCAGATGGGGTTCTTGAATGGAACCACACCGGTAATCTCAGCGGTGGCTCTTCATCTCCGGATTTGACAAATTCAATAAATTCGTATCTTCAAAATGCGACCCCTTCATTTACCGATTCGTGGGGTAATGATTTTGTTGATATTCCTTTGAATATCACCGGAAATGCTACCTTGGTTCTAAGTGATCTCGATATTATTTATGATTGGAATCCAACCGTTTCAGTTTCACCTCATGGTGATCTGGCCAATGAAATAAGTCAGCATTTTGCTAACCTTACCCCTGATGCAACTGGAAATGTCAGTATCCCAATTAACGTCACAAGTGGTAGTGCGGGAATTATTGAATTGTTTAATTTATCAATTGTTTCAGGGGACCGTCCTCCCTCCATTGGTTCAATAATATTGACAACCGATATTATGGTGCCAAATAATTCCACTTACTCAGTTGGCCTTCAGGTGACTTCGTATCAAGAACTTGCCAACCTTTCTTGGGTTTCATTAACGCCACAATTAACCAATACTCAATACAAGCCAATACTCTATTATTCATTGAGTAATAGTAGTACATGGGTTATTGATGCAAGTGGGGCAATAGCCAATGTTTCGGGCAACTGGTCGCCACAAAATTCAGATACTGCTGAGATGATTTGGGATATTAGCCCAAGTTGGAATTGGGCTGAGGAAGAGGATGTGGTATGGCTGGCTCAAACTAGTACTGTTGATTCCCTAAATACAAATCGCTACTCCACCCAAATGACTTCGCACGAAAGGCGAATGGAAATCGCTTCCTTCAATGTATGGGATGAAACCTCTCCTAGTGATGGTGGGCCAGAAGTATTTGCCGGTGAATGGTTAGCCGGAGGTGACCAGTTAAGGGTAAGTGGCACAGTTAATTTCCTCAACCATAGTGAGCACCCCTTGCCTAGTGATGTGCTTGTGGAGTTGGAAAATTTTTCCGGAAATGGTTCGGTGGATGCAAATGGTGCATTTTCCATTAGTAGTTCGGTGCCAAATACAAATTACTATGACGGCATCACCGTTACTGCAATAATTGCCGGACAATTCGACTCGACTCCGTTTGGTGTCAATAGTCGTACATTCCAAATTGACGCCACTGCTGCAGGAATTCTGCATCATTCACCTATTTCTGAACGGGTAATTCCATCCGACCAACAACTGTTCAATATTTCAATAGTTGATTCTATTGGTTTGGATGAAGGCAGCCTCTTTTTGCGTTGCTGGGTTGAAGCAGTACATGATGATGGAAATGGGATTCCTGATGTCGGTGAATATTCTTCTAGACCATTAATTCGATATAATTCAAGTGATTATTTTCATGCGATTTTTGATGATGCAAATAACGCCCAAGGTCAAAATGTCTCATTATATGTAGAAGGTTTTGACTTGGCAGGAAATAAAATTGAAGGCGGTAGCCTTGGTTTTGAAAATGATTTATTTCATTATTATTCTTTAGTTATTTCTCCCACAATAATACAAGATTCATCACTTATAATGGGGGGCGGTCAATCGATTGTACCCAATTCGGAAAATTGGTTGAATTTCAGTTTGCAAGATAGTAACTGGTTGGAGGATATTGAAGAATTGACTATTGACTTCGGTCAGGAAAGTGAATTTACATGGAATGCAAGTGCTGGGCTTCTTTCAAATGACCCCGAAATCATCATTAATTATTATTCCTTTGTAGGCGATGTTGACAATCTTTCTCTTAATATTTCTTTCACAGTTTCCTCATTTTATAATCCAATCATTGAGCAAGGAGTTTTCTCCTTATTGGTCACAGATTCCTCCGGCACTTACAATATTGTCACAACTCACAATTGGTACCTTAATGCAGACATTCATATTATCGACCTCACAATATCTCATATTTCTGATAACGGTAATCGTACCCTTTCTGACGATAGTTATGTTATCCAAGGTGCAAGGCTTCAATTCAGTGGCAGGGTAATCTATAATGCAGCAAATTCTGTACCAAATGAGAACTCAATAGAGGTCTCTTTGCAAGTGCCTCTTGATTTACCCCTAATTATCAGTATTGATGAAAATGGATATTTCAGCGGCCACATGGATGCCCTAAGCAGTGGGCTTTACCAAGTTAATTTACAGGTGATAGCCGGACCGGGGGCGGTCAATCCTGCGCCGCCTCCAATGCGCCTCCTAATTGATGATACTTCTCCGCAAATAGTTGGGCATGCTCCTCTATTTGTTCCTGCCAATTCAACAGGGGTACTATTGCAGATTAATATCCAAGAAAGCGACTCTGGTATTCCCCAAGCACCCCTACAAACAATTTGTCAAATTCATAAGGGCTTTGATGCCGTGGGAGAACAAATAACTACCCAAGCCCAATTACAATTAGAGGGCGACGTGTCTCGCTATCTGGTTAATCTTTCTTATCCGGTTATTGCAGCTGAAAATACCCTTGATTGTTGGTTGGAAATGGAGGATAATGCTGGCAATTCAATTACAGGAGAAGGCTCATCTGCAAGTTGGCCTCTGAGACTAACCTCAATAGAAAACCGTCCTGATTTGGTAATAACACAAATTGAAATATCTCCTTCTAAACTATACTTTGGCTCCGATGCATGGGTGAATGTGACTATTGCAAATATTGGCAACCATACCGGAGAACTTTTCTGGGTCTCTCTTGAAACAGGTGTGCTCCATGAAGGCATTTACTCAAAAGAAGTAATTGCCAATAAGTCAGTAATAATTTTGCCAAATGAAAACTCAGCAACCCTTTCATTTATGTGGACACCAGATTGGCAGGGTGAGTTGAATCTAAGCGTAATCGTTGATTCAGAGTCGATGATTTCTGAGCGAGTTGAAGATAATACATATACTCAAAACTTACTGATTTTGCCTGCGAAAGTGGATGATGGCTTCTTCGCATCTCAAGCCCCGATGATCATTGGCGGTGGAGCAGTTATTTTCTTAGTGGCACTTGGAATTTTCCTAATGCGAAGAGAAGATTCGAGTGAATACTACGACGAAGAAGAGTGGTTAGAAGAAAATGATAAGGATTATCTCGACGAAATAGATGAAAATGAAGGATGAACAAAGTTTTGCAGAGCAGTAGGTATTGTTGTATTGCAAATGGGTCAGCAGCCTTATGCCATTTTTCATCATAGACTTCAAGCATTTTCAGAATATTTATCGCCTTCAATGGGTAATACTTCGCTCAACTTGAAAGAGGAGTGCCCTGTGAGCAAAGCGTGGTCCAACCTCTTGCACTACCGACCTTTCCTCCGGGGAATGTGTGGGAATTTTATGTTGGCTTTTTGATTTTCTTGCCTTTTTTGTTTAGGTTTCTCTTCCTGTTTAATCAGTTTAGGAGGGTCGCAAATAAGTTACTTCCTCACGGAGGGTGGGCAATAAAACGCTTGTATGAGTTGCCTATACGGGGAATTGGTTTGCTTGCTATTAATGAGGTGTTAGCCTTTTCTTTACCGGCAATAGCAGTATTACTATTCCGGTTGACTGGCGACCCATTAGGCTGGCCAACTTGGGGCGAAACCCCTCTCGCAGCCAAAGCGTTATTAGCAGCATTAATGTTAATTTGGTTATTATTTGATATGTTGAGAATAGCCCGAATTAGACGTATGTTGAAAGCGATTGAGGTCAAAGATGTTGATAAGTTAGTGAAAATTGCTGATTCAGCCTTGGGCTTGCGAGGATTTTTGCGGCGTATCTCAGGCCGAGAAAAAAAATCCACAGAGGGTGTTGATGAAGAAGGCTCATTGGGAGGGAAAATTGCAAAAAGTTCAGCATCTATTTGGGCATTACGTGCCCTAAAAGCAAGGAAGTTAACGCCCGCTGGGCTTCTTTCCAGCGTTGCATTTAGTGCTACAATTGAGGTTGCCAAAGCGGGTGCTGGAAAGGTTTCTGATATGGTTGATGACAAAATGCAGGAGGAATTTGAAAAGATTAGTAAAGCAAACACTGCCAATTTACTAATATTATTCTTGCGTGATGTAGGGATGAGTTTGTATCCCTTGCTATCAATAGCCCTAGTTGTAATGCTCTTCCCCGTAGTCTAACTTATTGTCCTAGTTCACCCATCGTTTTGAGCCAACTGATTGGGCCCATCTTACTCGGAGGGACACGGTTTAGTATCGGCGAAGGCCGAGCAACCAATGAGTTGATGAGTTCTCGTCTTTTGGCTTGACATAGGGAAGCATATGACTCACCTCATTCTAATGCGCCACGGACAGTCAATGTGGAATGCAAAAAACTTGTTTACCGGCTGGGTAGACATTCCCCTGACAAATGTAGGGATTGAAGAAGCGATTGCAGGTGGTAAGGAGATTTCAGGACTGGCCATTGATGAGGTCCACACTTCTACTTTGGTTAGGGCGCAAATGACTGCAATGCTTGCTCTTGCTCAACATTCAAGTGGATTCACTCCAGTTTTCCAGTATGGAGAGGGCGAGGGAGATAGTGTCTCCGAAAACGAAGGAAGGATGCGCGATTGGGCGCAAATTAGCGGTGAAACAAATAGTTCCGAAACCGTCCCAGTATACGTTTCTTGGAAATTAAATGAGCGTATGTACGGTGATCTACAAGGACTCAATAAGCAAGCAACCCGTGAAAAATATGGCGATGAACAGGTCCATATTTGGCGGCGTTCTTTTGATGTACCTCCTCCAAATGGTGAAAGTCTTGAAATGACGGCTGCGCGTACGATCCCCTATCTCACAGATGTGCTAATTCCGGCCTTGAATGCTGGAAAAAACCTCTTTATTGCCGCACATGGTAATAGTTTGAGAAGCATAATAATGCATCTCGATGGATTGAGTCAAGAAGAAGTACTTTCTCTAGAAGTACCCACTGGTCAGCCGATTATTTATCAATTTGAAAATGGAAATTTTTCTCGTTGACCTCGGCGATTTTCACAATTAAGCAAACTTATTTTGTAAATGGCCAACCATAGGGCATGCCTTCATCATCAACTAATACAACATTTACTCCAACTCCACTTTTGTGAAACGCAATTAATTCTAAGCCATGTATTGAGTGTCCAGTTGGGGCAATTCCAAGCACTTGACGTTGATTTTTCTTCTTCCACCATTTCCGCCTCCAGCCTGCTGCACCGCGTGGAGGTTCTCTATCCTCTCTTTCTTGATGTTCATTTTTTCCCAAAGGCCGACGAACACCTTCGACATTATCATACCATCCAAGAGGACCTTCAGGGGTGAATTCAACTCCTAATATGAGGTCAACTCCATGGGTGCTTTGTGCTGCATCAGCATCTTGGTGACTGGGGATGGCAACTGCATTCGGATGCGTATGTAGCCAATGAGTGAACCTTCCTCCCCTTGCACCCCTTGATTCAGTGAAAATACCATCAGTCCAATCTTCTGGTAAATGATGGACGCTATATGAATCGCCGCGGTTTACAATTTCAGCTTCGCCAATTACAAAATCCTGTCCGGCAAAAAGGTCTTTTCTACTTTCCATACTCCTAAATGCCTCATTCACTTGTTGGTTAACCTTCTGTTTATTGTTGACATCAATACCGACTAATATCTCGTCGGGGAGAGATTCAAAACACCATTTGAGAATTTTGTCCAATATTTCCCCAGGCATATGTAGCACAGCAGGATATGATTGGCTATTTTGAAATGATGCCGAATTATACTCTATCATTGCATTTAGCAGCCATTTTTGCACTATCTCCCCTCCTCTCTCTATTAGGCCACGTTGGGGGCAGTATGATAAGAGGTCGCGTCCCGTTAGTCAAGCGAGGCGAGAGCAAATGGCGAAGAAGAAGCGCGGCTTTGGCAAATTTTTGGGTGCGATTACTGGAAGTCCGTACGACCAATTATTGAAGCAAATTGAGAAACAGTCAGAAGGGGCGAAAAATGATTCAGAGTTAGGGAAGAAACTCAAAAAACTTTCTCGGATTGTGCAGCAAAAGTACGAGGAAGAAGCAATTGATGAAGAAGAACACGATTTGCTAATGGAGGAAATTGAGGAAGTTGACCCCAAAGGCCGTTCATTCCCTAAACTCAGTGATGATACTGACGAATTTTACGACGGCGATATACCAGATGCACCCGAACTAAAATTGGGTAAGAAAGTTGACCTTGATGATTTAATGCGTTCAAAGAAGGATTCATTTTCAAGCAGTTTTGGTCGTGATGAATTTGATGAATTCCGAAATCGTATGACCGAGGATTTCTACGCAGCATCAGATGAAGCCATTCAAGCCGGCGACCATAACCGAGAAATTATTACTGAAACGCGAGTTTTTGGTTCGGCTGAAGATGATACTGAATCTGTCAAAAGGAAAATCGTTTCAGAAGGCGAATTTGATGATCCAAATGCCGTTGAAGAATCTCATGAGGATGAATCTGATGATGATGACTCCTACCGCGTTGATGAAGATGGAACTGAATGGTGGAAAGATGATGACGGTTACTGGTGGTTCCGCGGCCCTGAGCAAGAAGAATGGCAACCATATGATGAGTAATATTCCTCATTATTTCCCCATATCTATTCTCTAAAAAATTTTTTGAGAAAAATCCTACAACCGTGAACCTCTTGACTTACGCCCTTTAGGGCGTATTGTGTCCGATGCACTTGAAGCCGAGATAATTAGTGAGGTTTCGGCCCAAGGCCCTCCTCCAATTACTCCACTATCGAAAGAATCTGGTTCTATCTCAAGAGAGATGAACCTTGCATTAGGCGCGGTAATTGGTGTAATTTTCATCGCCCTCCTTCTTGCGACCACAAATTTTGGTAGTACCCTCTCCGATAATCTAGTAGATGATTTGGACCTTAGTGATTGGCGAAATGTGCCTCTAAAAGAGCGTTTTAGGCTATCTCTAAATCTTTCAGCCGACCGAAGTTTATTGCCAGAGGTAGGCCCATATACAATCCAACCAGTAACCGAGCATTTCGTACCTGTTGACCTACCCCTAAGTGAACAAGATGTCGGATACCCCGAGGATGCTGTAATGCACGTTGCGCTTTGGCTACCCGATGTTCCCGAAGGAGAGAAAATCCCAGTCATTGCAACTATTCATCCCTACTATGATTTTGGCACTGAAGTCGATGACTCCACTCCAAATACTGTGCCTGATGGAGGGGTTGGCCAATGGGTTTACGATCAGTTTGTTCCTTTTGGATATGCTCTTGCGCAAGTATCAACCTTTGGAAGCGGTCAGTCAACTCATTGTCAAGATGTCAAAGGCCTTGGGGAACAAATTGGGATACAGGCAGCAGTGGAGTGGCTAGGGACTCAAGAATGGTCAAATGGAAATGTTGGGCTCATGGGTAAATCCTATGCCGGAACGACAAATTGGGAGGCCGCACAAAATCCAAGTGAGCATCTCAAGACAATTGTTCCGATTAGTGGTTCTATCGGAGTTCAGCAGATGTTTTACCGTAATGGCTCTGCTGAAGCTAGGGCGATGGGGTATGACCTCGCCTATCAGGCATCAACTTCTGACCCAACTACTGACGATTTACGAATTTGTAGTGATGATATTGTAGGTCCGGCTGCGCCGGTAACTACAAGCCTTGCAGCCGAATTTGGCGGAGCAGATTGGACTGATTATTGGGAAGAACGCTACCATCTCGGAGATGTCCTTGAAAATTACAATGGTAGCGTCTACATAGTTTGGGGGATGCAGGATTGGAATGTTGACCCATATCATGCCTTCCCTGCATACCAGATGTTGAGAGATGAAGGCCTCACAGTTCGTGGAATCATGGGTCAATGGGCGCACAATTATCCAGACCAAGGACAACGGCATTCAACATTAGAAAGTGGATATGGCAAGGAAGCATGGCCTAACATGAGCCGTATGGATTGGGCGGTAGAACTATTCAACTGGTTTGAGTATTGGCTAAAGGGAATCGGTGACGAAACCGAGTCATATGTTCAAATGCAAACTCACGATGGGCGCTGGCATTTAGAAGAAACTTGGCCCTCCGAAGATATCACTTGGCAAGAACATGAAATTAGCGATTGGAGCGGTAGTTCTGGAAGGGTTTCTTCAACAAGCCAATTGTCAATAATTGGCCCTGAATTCGTTGAAGAAATTCACTTTTCAGGCTTAGTTACGCTTCATTTAGAAGTGCAAACTGGTCTATGTAATGGAGGACAAATCTTTGCAACATTATTTGATGACACACTTGGAATAAGGCTTGGTCATGCGGTGATGGATGTGCGTTACCGCGATGGTGGTTATGATGCAAAACCAACCTCTCCATTATCTGATTATGTCATGTTAATGGAGTTCAATCCGATGGATGTAGTATTGCCTGCTGGGCATGCTTTACGAATTGAATTGACTGAAACTGGTGAAGACTACTTGCCCAGTACCTGTGCATTAATCGGCTTAAATGTTGATGGGGGCACATTGGGTTTACCACTCGTTGAGCGGCAGATTGGACATGAAAATTGGTTTGAAGTCGCCCACTATATTGCAGAAGGTTCGGAGGAATAATATGCGCGTCCTCGCCTTTGAGGATTCCTTTGACATTGAGGCCTTGTTATCTTCGGGTGGAGTAAACCTTGAGCACATCAATCTATTACAAAAATGGACTACTGATGATGCACTTGAAATAATTTCTGACTTTTCCCCAGACATTCTTCTTTTTGATTATTATATTCCGCCATACACTGGATTAGAGGTGCTAAAAAGTCTAAATTTAGCAATCAAAGCCGGCCGTGTGCTTCGTCCTCAATTCATTGTCGCAATGAGTAGTGAGGCTGGTGCAAACCGGCAAATGTCTCAAATTGGTGCCGACTTTGCAATTATCAAATTTGACCTCGCAACTCTTCCTTTGTGGTCAACAGAAGTCTAGGGGTACTGCCCCAATACAGATTTAGAGCCGCTCTTGGAATTGGAAATAATTGGTAGTACAATATTATGCTAATTCTGAATAGATTTCACAACTAGAAGAACGGGAAAATGCTGATAATCAATAATACAATTGGTATGGCTACTCTTTCGGCTGCCGAGCGCATACCAGAGAGCATTGAGAATTCAGTTCCACGTTGTAATTTCACAGACATACCGATGTCTGCGTTTCCGCGCATCACTAAGAGGCTACTCTGTCCAGTAGTGTCTAGTTCCCCTTCAAATTCACCCTCTTTCTTGGCCTCCGCTCTGCCGAGACAATACACAGGATCACCGAGGCTCAATGTGCGCAAAGTCCACATTATTTGCTTGTGTTCTCTATGATGCCATGTGTGATATGGTATTCCATAATCAATTTTTTTCCATGTACTTGGGTCAATAGTGATTCCTGCTGAACCATCATGAAGTATGAAAGGGATTGAACCTTTTCCACTGTCGGTTTTCCACCAATTGCCATTGTTGATAGATTCTTCTTTGGTCCATTCATATGCCACTATTCCTTGAGCAGTTCTTTCCTCACCGTCAATATTCACTGACATGCTTCCTTCGGGCCCTGGGCGAACCTGCCCGACTAGTTCTGCAGGTCCCACGGCGGTTGAGCGGACTAGTTGAGTTGGAGTATCTAGAATATTGTGGTTGATTTTCCACGTACGCAGGGAGAGAATGACCCAAACAATATTGAACGCTAAAATCCCCCAGCGTAGGATATTTCCAACAATTTCGTGTAACCATGTCCCCTGTCTTGCAAGAAGATCATTTGACAACCAAATTGTTGTGCATACACATACCATTGCAGCAATACTGTAGAAGGTGAGTACTGCTGGGCGAGGTGTACCAGTGATAGTCGGATGTTCATCGATTACCTTTCCATCCTTATCTTCAGCATATGGGTTTTCCAAATTCCATAATTCGTACGAAGGTTTGTCAATTATCCAGTCACTTTGATCGGGCCTCATACTATCATAGTATAGCGCCCTATGCGGCGCTTTCGCAGAAGCCAGTAAGCCAGATGGAAGGACATGCCTTTGCCCATCTCTCAAATCCTTCTTTCTCGCTTTGAGGATAGCGCCTTCAAGTGAAGTGGGTGTCTCAAACATCATGAGCGCACTACCAATAATCAGGAACATTGAAGCCAGACGTTGGATGTCTTCCCTATCATGCACTTCAGGGGGCTCAAGATTATCTTCCCCAGCGGAATAGATCCAAAGATTCTCCCCATCATCAAGCACGAATAATTGAACAGTACCATGATTAATAGTCCAATCTCCGGTTGAAAGGATAGAACAACCTCGGTTTTCAGCATTAAAACGCTGTTTCCAAAAAACCATTTCTTGTGACCATCTAACATCGTATGTATCATAATTATTATCCAATTCTCCATTCGACATTGGTTGTATGGTAATATCTCCATAATCTGCGCCCCTGGTGATATCTTCCGGTATTTCAGCTGAAGTACAGTGTCCTTCGGCTATCACTCCCTCGGTTATTTGACCCTCCATCCTCAGCCATGCTCCTTTCTGGCCACTGTCGAATCCTTTGCCTAATTCTTCCAACTCATAATTCTCATCTGGACTGATTACTATTTCCGCCTCACTAATAGGGGGGACATCGGGAATGCCTGAGGCTTTAACCATCAGCCCAAATCCTACCAACAATAGGATGATTGCACCATACCAAACTATCCGACCCCAAGTTGAGTGTGGCTTTGTGAATGTGAACCACCCGTGTTGCAAATCATCCGCATTGAAATCTTCGG
>JABIHC010000010.1 GCA_018649825.1 Methanobacteriota archaeon | reverse complement strand
GTGCCGTTGAATTAATACTTCAATTGCCTCAACCACTGCCCTCTCATCCTTTAGTGCCCAATGCTCAGAGTTAGCATCAACGAGATGTGCCCTGTGTAGGTCTGATGGAATGTCCGCAGAAGATATGGCCTTTAATTTCTTCAAATCCTCAAGTCTGTTTGCAATAACCGCAGTCATTCCTGCATTTTTTATTTGAGCAACTGCTCGGTGAACTAGGTCTTGAATCTTTACCCCGGACTCTAATTTAAAACCGATTCGGCATGCACCAGTGGTCTTTTCACGCAGTTCCGAAATATGCTTTTTTCCTTCTATTAATTCGACTTCTAAACTACCCTGTAGGCTTGCAACTTTGCCTTCTATAGGATTTTTAACAATATAATCCAATACCGCGGCAGAATGAACCCAAGCATCGATATCATCATTAGCAAGGGCTAGTAATTCGGCAAGCATTTCATCTGGCGATTCGGAATTAATGACCAGTGGCAACTTTATTTCAGGCTGAGAACTTGTCGCACCGGAGACAACGGTTACATCGTGCCCCATACGGTGGAGGTGTGTGGCGACAGCCCAGCCGGTTTGTCCAGAAGAGGTATTCTGTACAAACCTAACATCGTCTATCGCAGAGCGAGTTGCTCCTAATGTGACCACTACGCTCTTGCGCAGTGGTTTTTTTGCGTTAATAAGGTGGGCCATTTCAGAAACGATATCTACATGGCTTGGGGTCTTCATTCGACCTTCCTCCTCATCTCCCCAGACAACATTAGCACCTTGGCTTCTCACTAGTTCAACCAACTCATCAGTCACTGGGTCCTCTGAAAGGGATGAATGCATTGAAGGAATAAATAGGGTAGGGATGCCCTTTCCTCTTGCTGCAGTTAATGCCATGAGCAGAGGTGATGAGAGGATGCCATGTGCGTGTGATGCTAATAGATTACGGGTTGCAGGAGCGACTAATACTGCATCGAATTCCTCAAGTTGAGTCATATCTCCCTCCCAGTCAACAATCGGCTCAATTCCTGTTGCCCATTTCAGTGGTAATGAATTGATGATGCGCAGTGCTGAATGAGTCATACAAACTGCCACGTCAGCACCGTGCCTGCGTAATTCTCGCGCAATGCGAACACTATCAACTGCAGCTATACCTCCGGAAATTCCGAAAAGAACCCGTTGCCCAACTAGGCTTGTACCAGCCAGTTCAACTCCGGTGTCACTAGTACTCGCCACAACTCTCCCAAAGGTCATTCAAACATGACCTCTTCGGTAATAATAATTAGTATACAATTGAGAATAGCGTTTAGAAAATGAATATTGTGTCGGAGGAATGGTATTCCTTTGATTTATGGAGGTGTTAGTTTTTCAACCAATACCTCCGGCATCAAACATGGGCGACAAAGGAGGCATGGTGCTCGCTGGCTCAGTCCCAGGGCGTTCAAACCACCCATTAGAGAATGCACATCGCCAAACTATTGTGGTTTTAGCTGGCGCATTGGTAATGCTATTGTTCCTCGCATGGAGTGTATTGAGTTTCATCAACCCAGTTGCTAGTTATTTTACAATACTCCCCTCTGCTATTGCTGCTTTTTTATGGGGTTCATTTCGTAGAAAGCGGCCATTTGCACTACCCTTTGTAATTGCAACATTCACCATTTCCAGTTTGCTTTTCTTGCTCTTCTCAGTTCTAACAATTACATCAGGAGGTACAGGTTTAATACTTGGAGTACTCATGCTATTTATGGCTTGGTCGAGTTTCAAGCGCTTATTATTGCTCAAGCATCCACTTTTTCGTGCTTGGTATTCTGGGCAGGGTATGAATTTACCAAATCAATCTCAGTTAAAGGAAGGGGAAATGATTGCCTCTTGTCCCCACTGCGAATCTACTCTTGCGATAATTCCCATGTTACTTACTCCAGAAGATAATTGCCCCCACTGCATGCGCCCTTTGGTTCTCTCTGAAACCGCAGAGAGAATAGCCGGGCTCAATGGCGACCTCACTACGACACTTGCAAGTGAAATATCTGAGGAAGAATAGAACCTCCATAATTTTGCGAATGTAATATCCTCTCCAATAGTAATATTTTCATTCTAAAGGGAAGCATTTTTCCAATTAAGGAATATTTGAAGCGGGAGAGTTTTGAAATCACTCTTCTTCACTTGCCGCTGCAGCGGCTAATGCTTCTTCAGCAGCCTTTGCTGCATCTGCCTTCGCTTTTGCTGCATCCTTTGCCTCTTGAACTTCCCACTCGCAGACCATCTCTTCAATAATTGGATCATCAGAAGGAACTACAAATAGGTATTTTGGAGGAATATCCTCGGTTAGATATACAGTAGTGCCGGCCTTGTAAATAGTATGCCCATCTACTATTGCAGCAGTAGTATCAACTTCAAGGATAGTAGGGCGTGGCATATGAACGTGCCCTGCTTCTAGAGCATTTACAATTGTCTTTGAAAGATGAACATGAATACGGTCTCCGGCTTTAATACCCAATTCTAAATGGTTTTGCAATTCCTCTGGCTTGCAAGGCCAAAACAATGCTTCAGGGATATCGTCAGTAGGTAAGTCAATTTCGATCTCAACGCTATGACCATATGTGGCGCGCATCATATCGCCCTCAACTTGGTATCTGCCCTTGCCATCGGATTCTGCGATGGCTTTGAAATGCCATGGGCGAAGCCAATGATAATAGCGGCGATGTGCCTTGAAACGGTCTGTCATGTCCCTTGTACTAACCCAACCGTTAATATCCATCTCCAGTTCAAATTTTTCGGGGAAGTGACGAAGCACTCCTGCAACCAAACGACCAAGGCCATTATGCTCTCTATCGCTCATAATGAACTTACCTTCTTCATTACAAACCTGACAGTTTAATCCAGTAAAAAATCCGTGGGTCTTGCATTCGCGTAGCATGAATAACACCCCGCCGACCGCCCACCCCTTCATAACCCGTTCTGTAAGAGAGAGTGATTTGGTTTGGGGAACTCTCATGGAGGAAGTATGTTTGGCATGTTCATGGCGGCGGTTATTTCGGGCTATTGTAGAACTTCATTCCATCGCGCTCACAGGGGTGCACTAAAGGATGTCCGTCCCGAAGACCTCGCATCTACTGCGGCAAAAGCCGTTCTCTCAAAAACCGGAGTTCTTAGTTCCGACATCGAAGATTTGCTTCTTGGTTGCGCTTATCCCGAAGGAGTACAGGGTCTCAATCTCGG
This sequence comes from Methanobacteriota archaeon, assembly GCA_018649825.1. Classification (GTDB taxonomy): domain Archaea; phylum Thermoplasmatota; class Poseidoniia; order Poseidoniales; family Poseidoniaceae; genus PSPT01. The sequence continues at coordinate 6,499 of JABIHC010000010.1, read as the reverse complement.
ACGAATTACCACCTATCTCTCCGGCCTTCCTACTTCAGTACCTGGTGCCACCACAAACCGATTATGTGGGTCTTCCATGCAAGTTATTCATACCGCAGCAGGTTCAATTTCAATGGGAAGCGGTGATGTGTTTCTTTGCGGCGGAGTTGAGACAATGTCCTTGGTTCAACGAGGAGGTTGGACTAGAGACCTTCACTCTGGAATAGAAGAATCATTTCCTCAAGCCTACATTAATATGGGCATTACTGCCGAAAATCTGGCCACCTCGCATGACATTTCACGGGATGACCAAGAATTGTTTGCTTTCAATAGTCATACCAAGGCTATTGCTGCACAAAATAGCGGACATTTGTCTGCAGAAATCGTCTCAATTGATACCCCTGATGGTAAAGTTTCAGCTGATGGGTGTATGCGCCCGCCTAATTTGGAAAAGATGGCTACTCTGAAACCGGCCTTTTTGGAAACTGGTAGTGTAACTGCGGCAACATCCTCTCCACTAACCGATGGCGCCGCGTTTACTTTGGTGTCCAGCGATACATATGCTGCAGAAAACAACCTCAACCCTCTTGCCGAGATAATTTCAACTGCAATTGCAGGTGTAGATCCCGAAATAATGGGAATAGGGCCAGTCCCAGCAACACAAAAAGCCCTCCTGCGCGCAGGACTTAATCTTGATGACATGGATGTCATTGAGTTAAATGAAGCCTTTTCAAGCCAGTCACTTGCCGTCTGTAAAGACCTAGCAATTGAACCTGAAGATACCCGCCTCAATATTGACGGTGGTGCATTAGCAATAGGCCATCCACTCGGAGCAAGCGGTTGTCGAATCACTGGAAAAACCGCCTCACTCCTACAAAGAACAGGTGGGGAATACGGCTTGTCTACCATGTGCATCGGCGGAGGTATGGGGATTGCAACAATTTTGCGCAAGTTGTGAACAAACTGCAATTTTACCCTTCGGAGGCCCCAGCCCACCATGGAATCATGGTTAAACTTCATATGACCCATACTGTCAATCATGCATCATGGGACTTGGAATTCGCCGAGGACGGGAAGAAGCGCAGGAAAATTTGTCTGTTGACGAAGAGGGAGATTGCCCACGTTGCCGCAGCGATAGCCAGCCTTCAACAATACCTGATTATTTGCAATGCGTAAAGTGTTCATATGAATGGCCAGACCCAGAAGCTTCAGCAAAAAGAGCAGGCCCCCCTCCAACACATCGCCGTGATGCTGAGCTAATTAGTGAGTTTAAGCAGGAGATGGAAGGTGGGCATCTTAAGGGCGTTTTGGGCATAGATAAGAAATTAAATTCTGCTCAAGAGGAAAGTTTACATCGTTTGGAATCAAAATGGATGGATGGAATGCAGGGCCATTTCAATGTCGCAACTGAAGAACGTAAGCCCTTAATGATCTCTTTTGATGAGGATGATAACCTCGTCAACACCACCGTTGCTTCATTAACGCTAGTTGCAAATGGTTTTGATGGTGGCGAGGAAATTAGACTCGAATATCCCGGCGTTGGTACTGAATTCTATATCTTCGACGAGGCATCTGAAACCGGTTGGCGCCGAGGTCGTTCAGCTGAAGATACTGCTCGCAGTATTGCCAGTGTGATTAATCGACATTCACAATTAGTTTTTGCAAATCTTGAGGGTACAACAATTTCGTTTGAAATGCGAAGTGATGAATATCAAGCAGCTTCATTGGTCTTATTTGTCGATGACCCTGGAGGTCGAGATATTGTTTACGAAAAGGGCGGAGTCAGCCTTGACCCACGAGATTTAACAATGATTCATGATTATCGCGCGGCATTAGAAATAGTGTTAGAAGATGGAATAATTTCGCCCAGCGAGGATCAAATGCTTTGGGCGATGCGTCAACATCTTGGAATTGAGGACCATGTACATGTTCACATGGTAATGAGTATGATGGGTGAGAATGCACTCAAAGAGTGTCCTAATTGTAGTGAAATGGGGCAACTCTACCCTGAGTATAATGCATGGTATTGTCAGCCCTGTGAAGAGTGGTTGTAAGTAAATACATACACTCGCAAACCTTCTTTACATTTCAGAATCCGATATCCCTTCCCATCGCCTTCCAAGGGCACCCAATCACTGCTCTCTCTTCATTTTCTCAAGTTCTTTTACATATTCATCTTCTACTCTTCACCAAAATCAAACTTCTGAATAATTGTAATATCTCAAATTATTATTCAATATTTTGTGGTATGCTTGATAAGGTGCGTCATACTCGGCGTGATTGGCGATAGCATGAGTGATGACGTATTGTACATTGGAGTTGACCTTGGGACTTTTAGAAGTGTAATGGTATCCAGTGCCGGACAAGAGGAAGAAGTGTTGACAGTCATTGGAACGCCAAAAGATGTTATTGCGCGGAATTTCTTGCGTCGTGATGTTCTTTTTGGAGAAGATGCTTTGAAGAATCGCCTTGCATTGAATCTATTCCGCCCTCTTGAGCATGGGGTGATTAAGGATAATGCTGAGGATAAAAAGTATATTGCGGATTTCATCACTCATATTATTGGCCTTGCTGACCCCGAAGATTATGGCAGAGTTGTCGCAGTTATTGGAGCACCTGCAGAGGCAAGTTATGTTGACAAGACTGCTATTTTTGATGCAGCAGCCGGAAGCGTAAATGCCTGCATGATTATTTCTGAACCTTTCGCTGTTGCCTATTCTTTGGATATGCTTGATCATTCTTTAGTTATTGATATTGGAGCAGGGACAACTGATATTTGTCGCGTATATGGTACTGTCCCACAACCGGAGGACCAAGTCCACACTTCCTTTGGTGGAGATCATATTGATGCGCAAATCATTAGGGAAGTTCAACTCAAATATGCCGGTGCGCAAATCACAAAGGACATGGCTCGTCGCTGGAAGGAACAATTTTCTTTCACCTCAGCCTCCACTCCTGATTCACCTGTTATGGTTGACTTCTCAGTTGAAGGGAAGGCAATGACCTTGGACATCACCGACTGTATTCAGCGTGCATGTGAAAGCATCGTTGACCCAATCGTTGACAATGTTAAAAAATTAATTTCCGACTCAAACCCTGAATACCACGATGCCTTCCGTCGCAATCTAATTCTTGCAGGTGGCGGTTCTGGAATCAATGGATTAGGTGCACTAATTGAGCGCCGCCTCTCAGACCTCGGGGATGTTGAAGTACACACCGTTGACGCCCCGATTCATCTTGGCGCCATGGGTGGCCTAAGATTGGCCATGGAAGTACCAGAAGATATGTGGGCTAATTTGACTCTTGCATCTCGCTAAGAACATTTGTTTTAATCCGATTCAAGTGATACAGAGCAATTATTTCTTTGCCCCACATGCTGGGCAGAAATCCAAGTCGGTTTCAAGTATTGCCGAACACGAACCACAGATATCTGAAAGTGAGGCATCGCCAGAAACCATATCGCTCTGAACTTTGTCGGCCAAAATGCGTACATTCTGCTGAATTTCAAATTCCTTTTCTCCTGCAGCCTGCAATTTAGCGTGCCTATCTCTAAATGAGATGGCAAGGTTAATCGCTCCATCTAACTGCCTTTGAGTCCGCTTCAATTGTTCATTGTCGTTATTTGACTCAGGGTCGTCGAGTTTTGCTTGCAAATATCGGATGAACTCATCAATAGTTGGTTCGGTCATGATTCTCCCACGCAGCAACTTAACTTCAATCCAACTATTCCGCCACCTTCATCAAGGAATGCCGTTAGGCGTAATTGGCGGTATTATGTCGAAAGGGTGTGTTGTCGTCAAATTTGGTGGTGGACTAATCACCGATAAGGAAAAATTGTGTACACCCAAACTTGCCATTATCGACAGTTTGTGTGGTGTGATTGCGCAAATTACCAGAGAGGGCTATTCAGTAATCTTGGTTCACGGAGCCGGTTCATTTGGCCACCTAAAAGCCAAAAGGTGGAGCCTGCATCTTGGCAGACTGGATACAACAGAATTGGAGTGCAGCGCAGAGAGTGATATCTCCACAGAGGGCCATATTAGTTCTCAAGATGAGGCTATTATCGCAGTGCGAAAAGACATGTTGAATCTCAATAAGCACGTAATTTCGGGATTGGAAAAACACGGAATCTCTACTAAAGTGTACCCGCCACATGAGTGGGTTATTGGAACTGGAGAGAAATTCCTAGGTGATGTAAGTATTTTTGCAGATCATCACCCCTCAGAAGTAAAGGTAACTTATGGTGATGTTGTTGCTTGTGAGGGCCCTAAGGAATTTGGAATATTATCAGGTGACGACTTGGTCTATAGAATTGCAGTTGAAGTGCCAAATGTCAGCAGATTAGTATTTGCACTAGGTGGAGTTGATGGTTTGTTGCGTTCACCGCCGATTGAAGGCGAGCCGCAGGATTTGTTGTTTGAATGGCGTGAAAGTGATGGTTTTTCCGGTGAGCATAGTGAAAATTTTGACGTAACAGGTGGTATTTTCCTCAAGGCTGAACGCGGTTCGCAAGTTGCAAATCAAGGAATCGAGGTGAAAATGGTCAGAGGGGTCGCCTCCACACTATATTCTGCCTTGAAAGGCGAGGATTGCCGCGGTACCCTCATTTTACCTAACTAGAATCTATGTGTTTTCTTGAAACCGTCTGTTTGATTGTCTCTTCAAAGCCGCTATTGTGATAACCCTTTAGCACATCGCAAAGTTTGAGGGATATCATGGCTGACGGAAATGCTGAAGTTCCGACCATCGACCTAAGGGTAGATGAAGTCGAACTATTGAACTCTAGTCTCGATGCAGAACAGGTCAAAATGATGTCCGAGGCAGTGATTTTAGTCAATGAAGATGATGTGATTATTGGGCCTGCATCGAAATTGTCCACTCACAAAGCCAAGGGCTCATTGCATCGTGCTTTCAGTGTTCTATTATTCAATTCAAAGGGAGAATTATTACTTCAAAGGAGGGCTTTGGATAAGATTACCTTTCCAGGTATTTGGGCAAACTCCTGTTGCTCTCATCCTCTTCATTTTGCTGAGGAGATGGATGCTTCTACAGGTACTCATGTTGCCGCAATCCGCAAACTGGATCAGGAATTAGGAATTGATACTAGCAAAATTAAAGTTTCAGATTTTACAACTGTTGGCCGTTTCCATTACATGGCCCGAATGAATGACGAATGGGTTGAACATGAATTAGATCATGTGATACGCATTGATGCGGATGTAGAATTGAACCTCAATCCCAATGAGATTTTCGAAGTAGCTTGGGTAAGTAGGGATGATTTTGCCACTTGGTGTGCTGAAACAGAAGAGAGAGGCGAAGTCATCGCTCCTTGGTTTAAGGTCATTTGTCAACAATTCTTACCTGCCTGCTGGCCTAATGATTCAAAGCAATATATTTACCACTCGGCTATCCACCGAGCAGGTGACGTGACTGCTATGTTGACTCCTGAATCATCTTCCGGGAATCAAAGCCAATCGGCCATTTCTAGTAGTGAGAATATTGGCGAGGGGCTTTCTTCAGCAATATTGCGCCATAAGGGGGCAGTGGAATCTCGTATTATTTCTGCGCTCTCAAAAAGCTCGCAACCGCGCTTACGAGATGCAATGATGCATCTAATTGACGGTGGAGGTAAGAGAATGAGGGCGACTCTGCCAATAATTGTTTCCGAGGCAGTTGGGCGCGCTAACGATAGCCTGTATGACGTTGGTGCTGCGATTGAAATTATTCATAATTTCACTTTGGTCCATGATGATATTATGGATGACGATGAAATTCGTCGAGGACGCCCTGCAGTGCATATAGCATATGACTTACCTACTGCAATAAATGCCGGTGATGCAATGCTCGCCGTCGGTTTCGAAGTTTTAGCACTAAGCAACAATATCCCCTCTACACATTTGCGTGAAGTGGTGTTAACAATTAGCGATATGGTTCGTCGTGTTGCAGAGGGGCAGCAATTAGATATTAGTTTTGAGGACCGAAAAACTGTGACTGAAAGTGAATACATTGAGATGATTGAGGGCAAAACTGCGGTGATGTTTAGGACTTGCGGAAGGATTGGATCTCTATTATCTAACGCTAGCGAAGATATCGTTGAAATTATGACCGAATGGGGACTAAATGTCGGCTTATGTTTTCAATTGATGGATGACCTAATTGATGTATTATCTGATTCCAAGACCTTAGGTAAACCAGCGGGTAGCGATTTGGCGCAAGGAAAGCGAACATTGATGGTGATCCATGCCCTTGAGCAATCAGATTCCCCTGCCAAGCGGGATGTGTTGGCTGCCTTAGGGAAGGGTGAGGAAGTGGATGCCGAAATACTTGCAAAGGGTCTTGCTGGTTTGCACGAAATTGGGTCGGTTGCTTATGCAAGAGAGCGAGCAGAAGAATACCATTCTATTGCACATGCGTGCCTCAACAAATTACCAGGGGATGGAGACCTCACTGCTTTGCGTGAGTTGACTGACTTTCAACTAATGAGGCTCTCTTAATTATCTTTGAGTTACATTCGCTTGAG
>JABIHC010000142.1 GCA_018649825.1 Methanobacteriota archaeon | reverse complement strand
TCTCGGTGCAGAAAAAGTATCATCGGCTACCCCTGAATCAGAGGCATATATTTTTACCGATGCTCCATCAGTCTGATAATATGAAATTGAATATGCAACCAACCTACTATCGGGGGAGAAATCAGTTGACAAACAACTACTGGAATGAGTTTTTTCCCAAAGTTTAACTCCTGAAGCGGAACTAAATAATCGTGCGCGTGAATTAGACCCTCCCCAAGATTCACATGCTGAAATATAATTTCCATCAGGAGACCACGCTAAATCAGCTATTGTGGAACTAGCAACTCCAGTCATACTTCTATTAATTTGCCAATTAGTGGTTTCATATATCCACATGTCATCATTTCCACCAATGGCAATTCGTGAACCATCTGGTGACCAAGCAACACTATCAAATCTATCTTCTCCTGTTGGGTTTAGACTTCTCTCTTCTAGCCCTGAAGATGTGTTAAAAATTTTCACTTGCCCACTTGTCCCTTGATTTCCAGAACGCCCAATCGCAACCGCAATTAGAGTTCCGTCATTATTGAATGCAAGGTTTCCTGCAAGTTCGCTACCGCCTACATCAACACTAATTGCTGAATGGATTGAAGTCATATTACTTGCCCACCAAATATGTAACTCATCATCATCATTTGTGGCCGCAACCATACTCCCTTCCGGGCTCCAAGCGACTTGAGCCGTATCGCCTGTCATTTGAGTTGCTGAAATAGTATTGGAATGAATTATCGTATCCCAAATCCGCACCCACCCATTTTCATCTCCTGTAATAATAAAATCACCATTCGGGCTATGGTCTACTGAAATATAATCATAACTCGAACCTATTGTTTGCTGGCTTAAGAAGTGAGCATTTGAAATTGAAATTCTATCATTCCAATCGCTAGTTCCATCATTATCCCAATCCGGACAGCCCATTTTGTCAACGCTACTATTTCCAATTGCCAGTGGGCAATCATCAAGATGGTCTTCTATTCCATCCCCATCTGTGTCAACAGCATTCACAAGGGGTAGAACGCTGAGCATTAGCAATCCAATGAGAAAATAACTGCCGAGTCGCCGAGTCGCTATCGTAGTCATGAACCTTAAAGGGAAATATTCTTATTTGACCTTGTGGGTTTAATGTCTGCATCATTATTTGCACTATTATTGGTACATTTGAGGGGTGGCTTCATCAAGATGAGCAATTGGAGGTAATTCGTGGCGAGTGAGTTACCGCGGATTTCTGTTGCTGTTAGCGACCGTATTTTGCTCCATTTGCTTGAAAATCATTTTCAAGCCGATCGGTTTATGGTTGAAGCAACAATAACGCGTACTGGAATTGCCGAATCATGTGCATTACATCCACCAAATGTAAGTAGAACAATGCGTGCTTTACATAAGCAAGGTTTGGTAAGTGAACATAGTCGGGCCATTAAAGGTGATTCGCGCCGGCAAAAAACATGGCAACTAACCGAAGAGGGGCACATTGAGGCTAGCAATAGACATGACTCATTAAGTAAAACTCCGTTATTAATCAGAGACCGGCTAGGTACATTATTGGAACTTGATGCGGGCAAGGCAGCAGCAAGATTAGAAACCGGATTATCACTTATTCAAGTATTGATGCATGCGCAACACGAAGGAGTATTAGTATTTGGCGACATTAGATTTGGCCCAATTTTGTCGCGTGAGAGTGGTAAAACTCAACCCCCTGGCCGTTTGACTTTACTTGCTGGAGCACATGCGACCTACCATACGACACCTCCTGTAGTAAGGGACATTCATGGCAGGGATAATGAGCAATCCATATTACATAAATGGAGAGAAAGTCGCATTCCAATACTCGTACTTTCAGGAATTGCAGGAATTGGTAAATCAACCTTGGCCGCCCATTGGGTGAACAATCAATTGAATAAAGAGCCAAATCTTTCTGTTTGTTGGTATCCTTGCCAAGCATGGGATCGTCCCTTAGGAGTTGCAGTCTCAATATTGCATAGATTAGGTATAGATGAAAACCATGACCCTTACAATTTAATGGATACATTACCAATGCTTCCTGGCGCCTCACTTGATGTAGATTCTTGGCGCCGCCGCTTACTTGCTTACTTGACCGATGGAAATGCTGTACGTGAACGCTATCGCGAAAAACCTACCACCGGCTCCCCTCCTCCAACTTGGCTTTTTGTAATTGATGACATTCACCACCTTGGTGAGGGGGGTGATGATTTACTTGGAGCATTATTACAAGTTGCAAGCCAATCTCCAATTCAGATGTTACTGATAAGTAGGGATGATTTGCATTTTTATGATAGAAGGGATGTTCATACACGCAAATTAGTACAAGAGTTACCAGTTTCCGGGTTATCGTTAGACGCATTGGGCGAATGGTTGGAACACATGGATAAGAAAAATTCACCCTCCGCCGAAGAAGTTTTTGATGCAACTGGGGGGCACCCTTTGGCCATGGAAATGCTTGAACTATATGAAAATCAAACTCATAAAGATTGGTTGAGGTTTTTGGATGAAGAAATATTGCACCCTCTTCCTTCAAATGAAAAAGAAGTATTGGCTTTGCTTTCAGTTGCTGAGCGTCCGGTCCTTTGGCCTAAATTAGCCCAAGCCGCTAATTGGGATGGCCCTCCGCCCAAACGCCTATTGGAAAAGGGATTAATTATTGAATCAGAAGAAGGGATGTGGTTGCATGATGCTCTACGAGAAAGATTACTTCGTGAAGCAGGTGAAATACAAGAAAAGAGAATAAATCTTCTAAATGAATAACTTTGCTTATTCGTAAGACAACCTCATTTTGAAATAAACTGCTAGGTTTGCTTCTTGATTAAAAATCAGCCATAGCCCCATCAAGCCATGAATCTAATGCTGCTTTGGGCAACATACCGCTTTTTTTGTCAACAACTACTCCATTGTGGAATAAAAACATGGCTGGAATTCCTCGAACGCCCATTCGCCCTGCATTAGCAGAGTTGGCATCAGTATTTACTTTTGCAACGAGCAAGTTGTCTCTTTCATCAGCAATTATTTGAAGAGAGGGGGCTAGGGCTTTACAAGGGCCACACCATGGGGCCCAAAAATCAACTAATACCCATTCATTACCGTTTACAACTTCATCAAATTCTGCATCACTAACATCTTGTGGTCCTGCCATTCATTTCACCTTCATTTGACATCCTCTAGCCGGCCGCCTATTGACCTTTTGATTATTCTTGGAGGGCAAGTCCTATTGAATGGCGGCCAAGGCACTTACTTTGAGGGGAGATTGTGATAATTGCACCTAGCATCTTAACCGCAGATTTTTGTGAACTTGGAAAAGTACTCGATGAGGCAGTTGATGCAGGTATAAATTGGTTTCATCTTGATGTAATGGATGGCAATTGGGTGACTAATAAGACCATTACAGTGGGACCAGCAGTGATTAAATCGATCAGAAAGCGATTTGGCACAAAGGTTTTCATGGATTGTCATTTAATGATTACAAATGCAGAAAAAACTTGGCAACAATATGTAGATGCAGGGGTGGATTTGGTGATTGCTCATGTTGAAGCAGTTTCTGACTTTTCAAAACTTTGTGATTCTTTGCATTCAGCCAATGTTCAAGCCGGTTTGGTATTCAATCCAGCAACATCAGTAAATGAAGTATTACCACATTTGAATAAATTAGATCTTGTATTAGTAATGTCTGTAGTACCAGGGAAAGGTGGGCAGTCTTTTATGCCTGAAGTTGAAGAAAAAATTAGGATATTGCGCTCGGCGATTGATGAACAAATTAGTGAAGGTGGGATAAAAACCCGCATAATGATCGATGGTGGGATAAAAGCACACAATATTGCAATGGTAAAGGAATGGGGTGTTGAAGTCGCAGTTGTGGGGTCTGGTCTAATAAATAATAATGCAAGTATTTCTGAAAATCTAGCTGAAATTGAATTAGCCCTTAAATGAGGATTATTGATGCGGATCTTATTGATTTCATCATATCACCCACTGCCGACTAATTCGGCTAGAGGGACATTTATTTCTGACCGCGTTGAATTATTACGCTCATTGGGTCATGAAGTCAAAGTTGTTAACCCATTGCCGAGGATAATGAAAAGAAATGAAATGAGGCGCTCAACCCTATCAGGTGTAGCGAAAGCGCCTCGATATTCGCATCCGATGGGAGATGAGGCACGGGAAGTATTGCATCCACGTTATTTTCGTCTACCAAAGCCATCACTTTCTATTGGAATAACCAATTATTCACTTAGACGATTAAAATCAAAAGTAATTCAATGGCTTGGTGATTGGAAGCCGGATGTGATTTCTTGTCATTCAGTTTGGCCAGTAGCCCATTTAGCGGCCGAATTGAGTAAACAATATGGTGTAAAGTGGAGTTTGACGATTCATGGATATGATTTTGATGTAGGGCTAAATAGTCCACAAAAGAAATGCATAATTTCACTTTGTTCTTCAGCCGACCAATTAGTTATTGTGACAAAGAGGCACGAAGGATTGACTATAGATATGAAATTGAAATCTAACTGCATTGTTATTCCTTGCCATGCCGAAGTTGGTGCTGAGTGGGAACAATCAATGCGAAAGCCCCATCGCCGATGGCGAAGAAGCAAATTGGAAATACTGTTCCCTGCCGACCCGCGCCGCCCCGAAAAACGACATTTATTGGCAGTAAGGGCGTGTGCAGAACTTGAAGATAGAGGGTGGGTGGTCAATTTTGGAGGGTTAAAACAAGTGCCTCGCGAATTAGTTTGGGATAGAATGGTAAGTTGTGATTTGGCTCTAATAACGAGCAAGAGGGAGACAGGGCCTTTGGTGGCTCGAGAATCTATTCTCTGTGGTTTGCCCGTCGTAGGGGTTGATGTTGGTGACCTTGCTTCATGGCTTCCAGCGCGATGCATTTCCACATCCGATACCCCCTCGGCAATTGCAGATGCAATGGAAAGGGTGCTTGAAGGTGAAGTTGATGATTATTCAGTTCCTAAGCACTTTTTGCCTGAGCAAGTAGGACTCCAATTAGAAAAACTATTTACTCTTCTTCAAGAATAATAGATTGAGTATTGTCCGTCAAGGCTATTGATAATAATAATAATGCAATTGCTCCAGCAACACTTGAAATCACCGCCCCCCAAATTCCCAATAACGGTATTCCAATTATACCTGTAATAATTGCAATCCCTACCCCCCCGAATAACATTATTGTGAATCTCCAAGGGTTTTTTCCTGCTTGCACTGCAACATAATTTGGGACGGCAATCATTGTAAAGCCCCAACCGATTAGAAGTCCAAGAAATAATGGATAGGATTCAGAAAAATAGTCAGGAAAGGCATATTTCATCAAAAAGTACACTGCCGCTATACCAAAAATAATTCCAAAAAATAATAAGCGAAGGGCAAGGTTTCTTGCCTTTGATATTTCTATTTTTATTTTCCCCCAGTCTCCCCTTAATTCCCCCATTATTGGAAGTAATGATGCGCGCATCGCTTGAGGCAAAGTAAGTCCTGCAAGATATGCTAAAAAGGCCACATGAAATATTGCCACTGATTCGGTATTCTCGTAATATGCAAGGAGAAACTTTTCAAATCTACCAATTAGTGGAATAATGCCGAGAGTTACTGCAAAGGGAAGGGCTGATATGAGAAATTTTTTGTCCGATAATAGAATATTTCCTTGCCCCTTTTCTCCGGCTGCAATTCGACAATGTTTACTCCCTTGATACATTGCATATAGCATACTAATGATTACTCCGAACAAGAAAGCTAGGGCATAATGACTTGGATTATTTGAATTAATTGAAAGTAATAATGCATAACCTGTAGTGGTAATTACTCGTTCTAGGACTTTAACTACTGCTTCTTGTCTTGCTTCCCCGAGTGCTCTTAATACACTTCTAGGTGCATATGTGAAAACATGGAATATTGTAATACCTGCACAAGCAAAGAGTAGAATTAAGGGTGCATCTGGCCAAAGTTGAATCGCTACAAGCATCCCGATTGGAACAAAGAATGTGGCTAATATTCCTTGTAGTTTGAATGTCTGATGAACTATGGATGATGCTTGATGTCTAGCCTTGGGTACATCGCGAGTGATTATTGTCGGTAAACCGGCATCTACTAGCAAGAACATTACTGCAAAAGCATCGATTAGCAATACGAATAATCCATATTCTGAGCGAAATAGAGCTTTGGTCAATAGTATTTGACCGATGAGCCCTCCGGCAATGGTAAAAATATCCGCGCCTGCAAGCCATCCGGTGTCGCGAAAGAGGACTGGGCGCCGTATATCCTCCTCCCGCATACCATAGCCGAGAAGCCAATGGTTGAAAGCCTCCATGCCCCTCAGGTAGTTTGAGGGACATTATGCCAACACCACAATGGGTAGAGGAAGAAATACGAAATATCTTGCCTAATTGCATAGTTCAAGTAACAGATCTTACTGGAACGCAGGATCATTTTCATGTCAAAGTAGTCGATGCAAGTTTTGAGGGAATGAGACCCCTGCAAAGGCAAAAAATCATTTTGAATCATTTCAAACCACATATCCCTCATAGTGTTCATGCAATTGATATTAGAGCAATGACGCCGGCACAAGCGGAAAATATTGGTGATACTATTTTCAATCCACACGGCGGAGGGCAAGGCGTACATTTAAAGAGTATTCAGAAAAAACAATCAAAAATGGAGTGATAATAATGGAATGGACGGCAACAGAATTACAAAAAATAGTAGATGAACACGCACTTGTGTTATTCATGAAAGGAACACCTACAAACGCCCAGTGTGGCTTTTCAAATCGAGCAGCACAAGTTTTGGAAGCTTTCGGAGAACCCTTTGCGAGCGTAGACATTCTTTCAGACCCAAGGGCAATTCCTTCAGTTTGCGAATGGTCTGATTTCCCAACAATGCCGCAGATTTTTGTCCATGGTGAATTGATAGGTGGGTCGGATATCGTAATGGATATGTACCAAGATGGAAGTCTCAAAGAAATGTTCGATGCCGGTCGTCAATAATATTGACAAGCAAATTCTTTGTGTGAATTATTCTTGCACATATAGTAATACATCGCTGATGACTGAAGCAATAGTTTCAATCTCAG
>JABIHC010000101.1 GCA_018649825.1 Methanobacteriota archaeon | reverse complement strand
TGGTGGCTATATCTTGCAACTGCAATTTTCCTTTCGTATGGATTATATCGACATTTCAATGCTGCTGGAATTTGTACTATTGATGATATTAAAAGAGAAAGACAGAAAGTAATCAATACAACATTATTGGTTGTAATTTTGACAATTATCCTTTTCATTGTTTGGAATTATATCATATTAGAATTAATTGGAATTGCAGTTGGCTTGCCTTGGGAAGATACAGCCATTTGGAATTGATCTGAAGAAGAACTAGACACTACTGAACAGAGTAGTCAAAAACTCGAATTGGCCATTAGTAGGTGGTTGAGCACCTTGCGAATAGCACTTACATTTGCGTAAGCGGAATGATACCGAGGCCTTCGCATCCTCGGCGAATACAATGCCTGGCTGCTTCGGAAATAGCGAGATACAATACATTGACTTCGCCGTCTTGAACAATGTGGCAATCACGGTAAAAGGTATTGTAATTGATTGCCAGATTTAGCAAATGGTTGGCAAATTGGTGAGGTCGATTATTCTCCACAGAATCGGCCAGTGCATCGGGGTGAAGTGCGAGACGGCGAAGCAGGTCAACCATGCTTTGCGGTGAGGCGGATAGGTCAAAACTCGCTAGATCAAAGGCGCTGAGCAAGTTTGCTGCATCTATTCCCTTTGAATCCAATTTACGCAATATTGAGCAAGCGCGGGTATGCGAATACATGATGAAAGGTGCAGAACCGCCCTCAAATGAAAGCGCTTCTTCCCAACGGAAAGTGAATCCCTTGTCTGGTGCAACCTTGATGATATTGAAGCGAACTGCTGAGCATCCGACTGCCTCTGCGATGGATTGCATTGTTTCATTATCTAATTCATTTCCACGAATTTCACTTACTACGGCAAATGCTTGAGCCTTGGCCTCTTCGAGCAAATCATCCATGTAAACTACATTTCCACGTCGGGTTGACATTTTACCATCGGGCAGTTTTATGAATGAGTAAAAGACGACTAGTGGGGCCTTTGAGCCAATTTCCTCAAGGGCTATTGCGACTTGTTTTGACTGTAATTTGTGGTCCTCGCCGAGAATATTGACTAGACTATCGCACTGAGTCCATTTCCATTCGTGGTAGGAAATGTCACGGGTCGCATATAGAGATGAACCATCACCTCTTTGGAAGAAGAATTTTGTTGATTTACCGGATATTCCTTTGCTCTCCAATTCAAGGTACTGTGCTCCATTTTCTGCAACTCCTCTTAGCGGGCTGGCCTGCAAGCGATCCATGACTTCTGCAACACTTCCATCAATAACAAACTTTGATTCCTTGGTAAATGCGTCAAAGGCAATGCCCAAGCGGCCAAGAGTTTCCAGCATCCCATCTAATACCGGTTGAAATGCAGCATCAAATGCTTCTAATACCTTTTCCTCGCCTTCTTCTGAAAGGCGAACCATCTCTCCAACCTCTTGGTCTATAGAGGAATCTTGTTCTTTTAGGACATTTGCGGCTTGATACCAAGAAACTCTTTCATGGTCCGCCTTTCCATCCCAATTATTGCTGCCGCCATCTATTGATTGCCTGCCAGCACCCTCTAGAATGGCATTGACTTTATCCTTGCTCAAGTTTTCCATGGCCCAAGCGAGAATTGCAACCTGCTTACCCATGTCATCGACATAGTATTCAGCTCTTACTTCATGGCCAGCGAGGCGATTTAGGCGCACGATTGTGTCGCCGAGAATTGCATTGCGCGCCCGTCCCACATGGAATGGGCCGTTTGGATTTGCAGAGGTGTGTTCAATCAGCACCTTTTCTCCAGTAGTTGGAAGTGTTCCGGCAGTTTCTGGGTTAGAGTTGGCACTTAGAACCATTTTTGCCAACCAAGTTGGGTCGGCTTTGAAGTTTAGATATCCTCCAACTGCATTAACTTCACCTAGTGCTTCAGCGAACAATGTGTTGGCGGCAGTAGAGGTCACACGCTCACTAATGGCTGCTGCCAGAATTGTGGCAATTGCATCTGGTGCTTTTTTTGCCATTTTTGCAAACGGGAAACAAGGTAGCGCTAGGTCTCCCTGCGATGCTTCACGGGCATTCCCAAGCATCCTTTCCCAAGGTAAATTATCCAATCCTTGTTCGGCAAGAATTTCTCCAATCTGAGGCAATAAAATATCGTGAAAGATTTTCATTCTATTGCACTCCTTTTTTCATCACATCGGGTATCTTAGAACTGCTGCTAGTCCACCAAATCCTTGGTATAGCGAAGATCCTTCTTCCGAATCAACGCTAATGAATACGACTTCAGAGGAGGACCTTTTTGCCAATTCGGCCAGTTCATCCATAAGTGATTGGCTACTTACTTCGACTATTTCATTTTCTTCTCCACAGTCAGGGCAAGTGGGGTAAGCCTCATTTTGTTCAAGCGAAAGCATCCATTCATTTTCGCATCGTTTACACTTCAATGAAGCGGTTCGCTTTCGTAGTGCTTCAGAGATGAGTAATGTGTCAACTGCGCCTTTGTCAAGGGCTTGGCGAATCATCATCTCACCATATGTTGCCTTTGGAAAGGGCTGCATTATTTCCTTGAGGAAACGATTAACTGCAATCCTTTCACCTTCCAATTCAATTTCGCCCATCAATGAACCAGCATTACCAACTAATTCCCTAATTCCAGAGTCATTTGAATAACCTACATCAAAGGTCGGGCTGGCGATTCTCTTTTGGACCTCATGATGGAAGTAATTATTCTTGACAACGAAATCTTTGGTATGGCCTGGTCCACCAACAATTATTGCTTGGATGTCCATGATATTTGGCAACCAATAATCGCAAGCGTGCTCGGTTGCACGCTTGAAAAACTTGTGTGCAGCCTCCTCAATAAGCCTCTCGAAACGCTGGGCAGACTGCCCTCCTTGACGGTGCTTACCCATGATGTTAGAAACTAAGTGTTCCTGAACGTGAATTCTTCGTCCACTGGCTAATCCAAATGCTGCTTCTCCTCTGTCAATGACAAATAATCCATACGAGTTCCGGTCAATTAGCATCTCTTCTAACTGAGTGATTTCAAACACAGAGTCACAACGATAGCGGAATGATTGAATTGGTTCTGGTGTGTCTTGAATAACAATGTTCACCATGCGAGTACGATTGTTTCCAATAATAATTGCACCGACGAAGATTGCGATGCCATTTTCTCCAGGGGTGCGGAATGTATTAAGGGTGGAAATTGCACTTTCAATGGCACCTTGAACATTTTTCTTTGTGCCCTTGGATTTGATATTTGAGGCTTGACCGTGTTCATTTTGCAACATTGTTCTGGCATCGGAAATCTTGCGGTCAGGGGGGATAATCAAAGTAACTAGTTCTGTGCCAAACCCTTTCATCTGAGAGAGTTCTTCAAGAGCAATTTTGAGGCGCAAACGGCGCTCTTTCTTCTCTGCATCATCTGCCATTTTCGCTCCTCCTGTCCTTACGGCTATTTCCCTTACTTATCAACCATTCATTTGCCACGACTGAAAGCCGAGGCATCTACGTCATTCGTCGCGCTTCAAGCCAACTGCTGCATAATATGCTAATCCAGCGCTAATCAAGAGTAGTGGTCCGGCAATTACCATTGAAAGTCCTGCATCATAGGCCCATGTGACGGTGTATCTCTGTAATTCTTCACCTTCTTCACCTCCGGCCAAAAAGCGGTATTCTCCTGGCTCAGGTGACCATGTGAAACCCTTTCCTGTGGATTCCCCGCCAGCAATTGTAGTAACCGTTCCCTTGTCACATTCAAAATATCCATCTTTTGCACGACAATGGTCGGATTCACTGGCTTCAACAATGGCAACCCAAACATCATTTTTTGTCCACGAAACTTCGACATCTATATCGGCAGCAGCGGCTTCATCTGGAATGACTAATGTCTGTTCACTCATGCCCCAATAACAGGTTGTTGTGGTGGAAGGGGGTAACACTGCTGATTCATAATCACAAGGTGGGATCATTGCATCCTCTTCCCCACCATCGGAAACTCCAGTCATTCCGATAAAAACTCCTGCAACGATAATAATCGCTATTATTCCTGCGCCTATTCTAATCATCATTATTATCTCACCTCAGAAAACGAGATTCTGCAATATTGGGCCAATGAATGCGAAGGCGAAAAAGCCGATAAAAATTGTCATCCACATTTTCAGACTTTTCCTACTTTTTTCCTCCTTTGCCCACTTTGCATCACATGCTTCTGCTTTGCAGATAGCAGGGTCGGCCTTCATGGGGATTGTAGTTTGGCACATGCGGCAATGTTTGTGTGCCGGAACACCGGTCATTTTCTTTCGAACTTTGCTGCTTGAAGTTGCTAATTTATCTGCAGTTTCAGTAATTTGTTTTTTTAGCGAATCAAATCCTTTTGCCATTATATCACCTGTTCTATAGAGGGTTCTGTGTTTCAGGAACGATTAATGTCCCAGTAAATTCTTTGCCATCTAATGCAGCATCAAG
>JABIHC010000011.1 GCA_018649825.1 Methanobacteriota archaeon | reverse complement strand
ATTGGCGATGTCGTTATTGCCGAAGTTTGGAAAATCCGAGAATCAATGATTGAGTCAACAATTCTTGAAATTGAAGGAAAGGAATTTCGCGACTTACTTCCCAACCAACTCGTTGGTCAAACTCATGTGACAAAATTCGTTAACCGTTACATGCATGAAGCACGCGATGGAGTTCGACGCAGAGATATCATTCGAGCAAAAGTTTCTCAGGTTTCCCCTGTCATTCGTCTTGAAATGAGAGACCACAACGGTTGTGGAGTCATCCATGCACTTTGCCCACAATGTGGTGATACACTACAACCTAACAATGAAGAAGATGACTGGAATGTTAAATGCCCAACTTGTTCACACACTGCATTTAGAGTTCTTTCTGATGGATATGGCCTTGGATACGATGTTGTTGAAGGTGGTTCAAGTAAACTCAACAAACCGGGAAAGCGCTGGGGTAAAGCGGCAGAAGACTATTTTGCTATGGGTCCTGCTGCAAGAAGTACACTAATTGCTGCCGATGTTAGAAATGATGGTTCAAATGTCAGCCTCATGAACTTCGGCGATGGCGGCGGAGGCCGTCGCGGTGGAGCTGGAGGAGGAGGACGTCCCCAAATCAAAGGATTCAAGTTATTCGTTGGTGGAATTTCTCGCGGCGTAAGTACCGACCAATTGAAAGAAGCATTTGCAGTTCACGGTAAAATCAATGATGCAATCGTAATGGTTGACAAAGATACCGGCAATAACAGAGGTTTTGGTTTCGTTACTTTTGATTCAAAAGAAGATTCTGAAAAGGCAATTTCTGCAATGCACAAGGCTGATTTCCATGGCCGAAGATTAACTGTAAACGACGCTGATGCTGGAAAGAAAGGCGGACGTGACCGCCCAGCCCGCCCGTCTGGAACTCGAATCTATGTTGGTGGCTTACCATGGAGCATGAGTGATGATGGACTCAAAACATTATTCGCAAACCACGGAGAAGTTGTTGATTGCAAGGTCATTTCAGACCGATCTACTGGACGCTCTAAGGGATTCGGTTTCGTTACAATGAAAGATGCTGATGCAAAGACAGCAGTATCTGAACTTGACTCATACAAAATTGAAGGTCGTACTCTCAAAGTTCAAATCGCAACTGATAAACCTCGCGGTGGCAAAGACAGTGGCCGAGGAAACCGAGGTGGCAATGAACGTCGAGGCAAAGACAGTAGCCGAGAAAACCGAGGCGACAATAATCGTAGAGGTGACGGAGATAATGGCCGTTCATCTCGTGAAGAGCGTGCGCGCCGCGAAGAAGGAATTGGCGATTAATTCAAACGGCGGTGGACCATTTCATGGATGGAGAGGCGAAATGGCTTCTCCTTGATGGGTATGAAGATGAACCAGCGGCATTTGGCGTCCCCCCTTACATTGGATTTCATGTAAGATATGTAGCAGGAGTTCTTGAATCACACAATATTCCTTATGAATATGTCACTATTGATGAATGGAGAAGATATAGCCTAAAGTCAGATAGCCCAAGTGAGATTTTGAATAGAATTGGCATTAACAACTTACTTGGAACTGTCCTAATTGCTGGAGCAATTGTTCCGGGAAAGTATCTTAGAGGCACTCCAATTTCGCATAAAGAGGCTCGTGAAATCATATCGACTCATCCACGTAGTGTCCCATTTCTTGCTGGCGGCTGGGCGATTCGCGGCTGGCGTCAGCAGGGCTGGAATCCAATAAAGCAAAACCTATTCCTTACTGTTCAAGATACTGATGCCACGCTCAATAATTTTCTCGACACAAATAACTGGAAACATCAACGCCGGACTGCCGAACAATGGGAAAAATGGGCAATCGCAGGAGCAGCATCAAAAGCAGTCACAAATAACCAAGACCTCCATGGGCCATTAACCTATGAAGTGGAAGTTTATCAGGGGTGTGTGAGGTTTAGGAATGGCTGTAAATTTTGTATTGAGCCAAAAAAGGGTATCCCTAAAGACCGCCCGGTAGACTCCATTCTCGCCGAAGTGAATGCGGCATTAGATTCGGGAGTCACACACTTTAGATTGGGAGGAATGACAGATGTTTACACATACATGGCCGAAGGAGTTAATGATTTGGAATACCCAATTCCTAACCCCGAGCCAATTAGCAAATTGCTTTACGGAATGCGTGAGGATGAGCGCCTAGATATCTTGCATACCGATAATGCCAACCCATCAATAATAGCCGAAAATGTTGAGCCTGCAACTGAAATAACCAAACTACTTTGTGATACACTAAGTGATGGCTCAGTATTATCTTTTGGACTTGAAAGTGCCGACCCAATTGTTCACAAAGAAAATTGGTTGAATTGTTCAACTGAGCAACTGAAAGTTGCTATACGACATATCAATCAATATGGCCGAACAAGAGGAAATAGAGGCTTGCCAAAACTTCTCCCGGGGCTGAATTTCATCGCAGGTCTAAACGGTGAATCAAGTGAGTCCTACAACCTAAATAAAAAACTCCTTGGAGAATTAAAAAAGGAGGGAATGTGGCTACGCAGAATAAATATTCGTCAGGTAGAGGGCGAAGGTTTTCAAACTGTTGATGAGGAAGATTTCACAAATTTCAAAACTTGGGTGAGAGATGAAATCGATGCGCCGCTCTTACAGGAATTGTTTCCGATTGGAGAACAATTAAAACGCGTAACATGGGAGAGCCATGAAACAAGATTCCGCTTACCTCGGCACCTTGAGCCTGAATTACAAGACCCATCTATTCATGGCAAATCTGGAATTACTTTCGGCCGTCAAATCGGTGCATACCCCATTTTGGTAGGCGTGCCTTATTTGATTCCACTAGAATCTGAAAGTGATATTATTGTGACGGGGCATGGAAAACGCAGCATTTCTGCGGTTGAATCTAATCTTGACATCAATACTTGTACCCAAAAACAATTGCAAGCAATTCCAGGAATTGGTGAGAAAACCGCATGGAAAATAATTTCTAAGCGGGCAAGACTATTGTCAAAAAATAAGGGGGAAGACCCTTTTCAAAATCCCACACAAGCATTACTAATCTCTGACATCAATTCCAAAGATCACGAAAATATACTCCGGTTTTTCTAACTTTTCGGGGTAATTTTCCAAACTTGACAACGAGTTGTTGATGATTTTTTCTTGTGGTGTTGCATGCTTGGTGGCAATGAAAATATGCAACTGAATTCCTTTTCGGCTTGCCAATTTGCAGCATTTACCATCCCTTCAATATGAGTCGCTTTTTTACTATGAAGCAAATGAATAACCTTCGCTGAAGATGCAAGTGCAGCCTCAATTAGTGGGCGGTCAGCGCCTTTAGTTTGGAATCCCCAAGGTGGATTCATGATAATTACATCAGCCTTGATTCCTTCGGGCAACCGCCCCTGGATTTTTTCACAAATAACCGCTACTTCACAATTTGTTTCACTTCTTACCTGTATTGCATTCTCCTCAGCAATCGCTGCAGATTCGGGGTCAGCCTCGATTAACACCACAGATTTTGCACCAAGATATGCACACCCTAAGCCAAGGATTCCTGCACCTGCTCCCAAATCTACTACATTAGCCCCAATCAATGAATCATCCATTGCAATAAGTCCAAGCCAACGAGCAGCTAGTTGTCCTTCAGTAGGATATTGCTCGAGTTTAGGTTTGGCATTTTGAATTGTCAATAATTGTGACAATCGCATCGCCAAGTGACGTAGGCGCATTATCATCACCCCATGGAATAAAGAATTTTCAGCGCTGACCATATCCGCCTTCTTGGGCTCGGCGGCGAGCAGCCTCATCAGCTTCTTTTCGTAATTGTTCAAGGCGAGCAAGAGTTGACATGGTTTCATTTGCTGAGGGTGGACTTTTTGCAACCCCTCTATTAGTGGCTTGGGCTTGGATTTTCTGCGCTTCAGATTGAAGACGGGAAAGCAATTGTTGACCGGGTTGTTGTTCACCACAAAAACGGCAAAACTTGATTGTTTGAGGCATTTCTTGTCCGCAGCCAACACAAAAAGTCATACTATCACCATGTAATCGCTGATGTCCTACTGCTTTCAAACTTATGATTCTCAAGCAGCACCTGTAATCTCAAGGAAAATACTCCATGTGTCAATTCCTGCTGCTAATGCAACTTCACTTACATCGCTAAATCTTTCATCGCCCATCAAATCACTTGCTGGAATCCCTTCTGATAATAATTGACTGACAATTGCACGGAAATCTCCCTCCGGTCCAGCCGGAAATGGCGGGGAAGGAGGGCCGCTTGGAGGGCCAGATGGTGGACCAGAAGGAGAACTTGCCACTGGGGGAGAAGGAGGGCCGCTTGGAGGGCCAGATGGTGGACCAGAAGGTGGACCAGAAGGGGTACTTGCCACTGGAGGGGAAGGAGGACCGCTTGGCTGAGCACCGGGGCCATTTCCAGTGAACTCAGAATCTAATTCAGGGAATGTCAATACTAATTCTTCCACTAATTCTTCTTCATCATCGGGTTGAGAAGCAGCGAGAGGGAGGGAAGGGGCAGAAGTTGGAGGGGGAAGGGGGGTTGAGGATTCTACTACTGGCGTAGTTGCTGAAGGAGTTTGAGCGCTTACATTTCCGCCGGCACTATGGGTGACGCTGGCTAATAAATCTGGAGTGAAAACATCTACAAGGCCGCTATCTTTCGCCTCGTTGTCGACCGAATCAGCTCCGTCTGCGAGAGCAGAAAGAGCCGAGGACATCGCATCCATTCCTAATTCCCTTGAATCTGGCTGAATTGCAACTTGGGGAACACTTACTTGAGTTTGAACAACATCATGGCTTACTGGAGTTGAGGTTCGTTGGCTTTGTTGGGTTTGTTGGCTTTGTTGAGGTGAAACAACAGTATTGCTTTGGCTGGCTGATGGAAGTGGGACTGCACCTTCACTTGAACCATCGGTGGTTGGTTGTGCGATTGCATACTTGTCCGATACAGATGCTGTGCCATCACGCACAACAGCCTCCGAGCCTCTTCTTTTTGCTAATTCTTCTGCACCTAATCTCGGAATACTAACAAATGCCTTACCGACAATACTTCGCGGTGGCATTGGCAGATGGAATGTATCAAGGGGAGATAACTCGGGATGTCTAAAGCAAGGAATGTTCATTTTTTCAAAGCCTCTAGTCATCCCAACTTGATAACCAGCAGGAACTGGAGTTAAGGTTGTCATACTGCGAACCCATTTGTCATTTGTAACCAAATGTTGTAGCCATGCACCGAGGTCAGATGTTGCAATTTCAACTAATTCAAAAGAGGCTGTGCGGTGGTCAAAACCTTGTTCCTTCAACAAATCTGTTGTTTCTCGCGGACGATAAAACAAACCGAACACAGGATGGTCATGATCAACCATATCCCCATGCACTTCAAGCAATTTACGCTCTTTTCGCTTACACAATAATAGAATTAATACTCGGCTTTGCTCAGAAGACCAAACTCCAGGCCACCTTTGGTTGCCTTCATCGGTGAGTTGAGTGATGGTCATATTAGGAAGAACTGCTGTGATTCCCATCTTCTCACCAAGCGGGTGGACATCAATCAAACCTATGAGTTCTATGGCTACATTATCAATAGATTATTCTATCAAACCACGCGAATATACTAACTCAGCCAACAATACACA
The DNA here is from genome assembly GCA_018649825.1 of Methanobacteriota archaeon. Taxonomy (GTDB): domain Archaea; phylum Thermoplasmatota; class Poseidoniia; order Poseidoniales; family Poseidoniaceae; genus PSPT01. The sequence goes on along the minus strand of JABIHC010000011.1, from coordinate 14,170 downwards.
ACCCCCTGCTGCACCCCTGATTGTGTTATGCGATAAAGCAAAAAAATTGATTACTTTTGCCTCAGAACTATTAATTCCTCCGACCATTATTGCCATACCTGCACATAAATCTTTACTTGGGTCCAATTCTTCCGACAAATTATTTTCTTGCCCCAGCCACAAATGTTCAACTCGATTGGGTATTTCTCTACAGATTTGCATTATTGATTTAGGTGCCGAAGGCAGATTATTTTCTGGAAAACAAGTCCATTGTGATATTGCTTTTTCGGCATCACTTACTGATATCGCATTCTCAAAATGAACTGAAACTTCAACTAAATGCCCATCTCTTTCCCCTACCCTAACACATTCTGCAGTGACTTCAATATCTGCAGGAATGATTGCCTGCTCATCGATTACTCCCAATAAATGCTTTAATTCAGACATCACTTTTTCTTCTTCACCCGGAATAAATGGATTGGGATTACCGTTAAGTGAACTCTCGTCACATAGTAACTTCCAGCCCCCGCCAGATAATGCCTGTTGACTCTTTATTTCCACCTTGAGGATTTTGCTGATTTGACTCAAGGCTTTGAGAGGAAGGGCTATTGGAACGACTGTACAATTAGTTGAGCAAGTGATTGAGCCAATGCTACTAGCAACTTCCTCTCCATCCATCTTTGCTGCAGAATGTTGTTGCTTTTGTGTTGATTTATGGCTGCCAAAATGGGCCAAATGTTCAGGATTCAAATCGGCAATCACCAAGGGTATCCCTGGTTGTTCGCGATGAGCACTTGCATTACTAAAAATGTGAAAACCTGCATCTGCAAGTTGCTGTTCAATAATACTTGCTGGGGCACTTGGGAGGGCTGAAAAAACCAATTGAATATTCGTTTTTTCTAATTGGTTAATTATTCCCGCAATTTCACTCGAAATTACGGTGAGATTGGGCAGATCAGGCCGCTTTTCGTCCAATCGCCAAACTAACTCTGAAAGTTGTTTTCCTGCTGATTCTTCGCTTCCAACTACTACTGCTAATCGAAACCAAGGATGGTTGACCAAACGTTGTTGAAAACGCTGACCGACAAGGCCGGATGCGCCTAGCACAGCGACAGGAATCCTTTCGCTCATGAACTTGGCTGAGGCTATTCGCTCAAGAGTGATTCGCTATGTGTTATTATCATTATGCGGATAAGGGAAATATTTACGCACAATTAATTTGCGAAAAATACTTGCCCCATCGCGAACAGAACCCAGCTTTGCTTCACCGATTCGTTTGTCATAACGAATTGGAACTTGAGTGATCCGTAGGCCTGTATTAGAGCAATTAGCAAACATTTCTGCTTCTATTTCGAAGCGGATAGAGTTTAGATTCATCTGTTCAATAGATTCTCGCCTAAATGCCCATGCGCCAGTACAAAGGTCTGTAATTGGAACTCCATAAAGGGAGACGGCGAGCCAAGTTAACAAGTGATTTCCAATATAATTTAATCTTGTCATAGCACCTTCTGATATTTCACCCCGAAGGCGTGAACCCATCACCACATCATAATGTTTCAATTTTACAAGAAGCCGGGGGATATCTTTTGCTGAATATGTTCCATCTGCATCGATCATTACAAGTGCACTATTCTTCGAGGTGATAAATTTCTCAAAAGCCATCCTCATACCTGCGCCTTTTCCTGATTGTGCTTTTTGAAGAATTACCTCGCAGCCAAAATCTTGGGCGATTTGGACTGTGGCATCTGCGCTACCGCCATCGACAATCAATACTTCAACGAACCATCCTTGTTGCTCGAGTGTGGCGACAGGGATATCTTCGAGTACACCAAGTAAAGCATCCTCCTCATCAAGAGTAGGCAGAAGGATGGTGAGACCTCGCATGTTTGCAAGAAGAGGTGCTTTGCCTAAATCTTTCGCCGACAATACCTCAATAGAAACTTAATGATTTCCCATTAAATTGGCCGGACTTCAAGCCAATGAATGTATATTCCGTCACTGTCAATGATTCTATCGCTCCTTCCCGAAAGACCAAGGGGGTTTATCCAAATCCCACCCGAACCAGAAATTATTTCAATATTTACTGTCATATTTTCATCATTTGGAGTTCCCGAAGGGATTTTTACCATTGTCCAACCATTTAAATCAACTACTTGACTACTAGTCCAATCTCCAGAAGACAAAGTCACTCTAACGACTATCCCGCTTGCCCCTTCGAGTAATGCAGTAGACGATACTGTTCTATCACGAAGATTAGCAGGGATTTCCGACTCCCACGACATTTCGCCCTCGCTGATGAAACTGCGTTTATCTGGTATGACAGGGTCATCCCAATGCCTATGTTCATCCCAAGGGTCTTTGCGCAATTGACAATTAGGAGATTCTTCACAAGATTCTTCGGATGGAGAAGATATCCAACCTTCAGATTCTGGAATTAAATTATCTGCTAACTTCCATAATCTCGCCCCTTCTATTTCCAATTCAATTGTCCACCAAGGCGAAGGAGAAAGTGTCCAAGATAACCCCCCCATTGGACTGGTTATTGCATAGGAAATATTGAGATCTCGCAAGGCGTCAATGTCGCCATGTCGAATTGCCGAAGTTGCTACGGATTGAATGCTTTCTTGCAAATGAATTAATCCAATTTCGGGGTGCGTGGATACTAAAATATCTCCATCAGCATCAAATGCATACCCCCAGTGAGCATTTTCCACATACACAACCTCACCTTCTCCAACATAACTCGCTAATTCTGCAACAATTGCTCGGTCTCCATCGGTAGTTGCGAATAGTTCTGGGTGGTTTGATAAATTCAATATTGCAATTTGTGAGCAGGAAACAAGTAATATGGCAATAGAAAATACGACAAGACTTGCTCTTTTTGACTCTACAATTTCAAATGAACGAATGTATTCATCGACTGATGTATCATCATTTATTCCACTAAAAGTATCTTCCAACCTTGAGTGTTCTTCCGGTCCTTCCTCGGGGCCACCTTCCGAACTTTCTGCCGATTCACTTGACTTACTATTGTCTTCAAATAATCTTATTTTCTTTGGCAATTGAGTTAGTTTAACACCCTTTGCAAGAGCCATGCCGCACAATATTGCTGCCGGTACATGAAAACCATGCAGTCCCATTGAATACAATGTATAAGATAATAATGAGAGAACAGGTATTGTCCATCCAACCAATAAGTGGACGAGAGTTAATGCCCATTGTAGCATTAGCCACATGATTAGAATACTGCCTTCAAGGGTTTGACGTAATTTCCAGCCAGCCCAAATCGCGATTAACAACAGTGGGCTGGAATACATCAACATTGGCCACCCTCCTTGCCATCCATACTCAGCAAAAATATCCATTTGGAGTAATCTCGGAGCAAAAAGAAGGAATGTCGCAGCAGTTGCGAGTGCGAGTAAAGTGCCCGAAATAGCGGCTACTGCAATGCCACGTTCATCATCCCTTCCATTTAAATGTCTCATTAATAGATTTGCAAAAAGTAAGGTGCCGAGATATATTGCTCCAGTCGGGTGTATTACCGCTACTGAAAGAACACCGGCCCCAAAGGCAATATTGTGTTCCTTTCTTTGTTTGACCGCTGGGCGAAGAACAACCAACAAGCCGAGGACAAGCCCTAACTGACTACTGACTGTAGGCCAACCCGAATCAAATGATTTTGCAAATATCCCTGCTGCAAGCCCCATGGCAATCAATGTTTGAACTCCACTACCCCACCTGTCGCTTACTCCTGCAATACCCAATAATAATACCAATAATGAAATCCGTCCTAAAATGTGAACTGCAACATCTGGACCAATACCCAAACTCTGCTCACAGAATGCGGCAACTGCAGGAAAAGCCGGAGGGTAGGTCCAATAACCCTGAGAAGGAGAAGGTAGAGTGAATTGCCCAACTTCAGCAAAACGATGAGTTAGAGTCGCAAAGCCGATCCAATCTACCCCATGCGGGTATTTAAACAAGAATAGTGGCAAAATACTGATGAATACCGCAACAGAAACCGGAGCCCACCACCAATTTGGCCGAGATTGCCGCACTTCCTTTTGCTCTACTACCTCCGACCAAATATCCTTGCCAAATCCGTTGTACTCGGCAAATTCATCTGCCCAATTATTTGAGTTATCAATTGAGGCGCCTTCCGTATCGTCTTCCAATTCGTCGCCTAATTCGCCTCTTTGAACGGAAGTTGAATCACTTTGCATCGCCATTTCAAGACGTTGCCAATTGCTTATTTTTCTCCTCAAACCTTGTGGTTTTTTTTCTAATATTCTAATTGCCACAATATTTACTATTATTATTAAGAATAGGATTGCAAGATTTGAATAAAAACCAAGAAAAATTACTGACCAGCCAAATAGGCCGTACATCAGCAATAACCCAAGGGCTGGCGCCAGCAATGCCGTACGCCAGCGGTCTGCGGTTGGGTCGAGTACACGGACCGCAGCCAAACCGGGCAAGCCCGAGCCGAGTGATAGTAAGAAAATAGTTCCAATGATGTAAAAAATCATTGAAAAAATATCTACCAATTAGTCAACTCCTTTCTCAATGGTTAGTATAAATCGCCGAGTAAGCAACGCGGGTCGGGGTATTTTTGCAACGCAGATTTTCTTTCGTTAAGAGCCACCACGCCAGGAATATCTCCTCCAAGAGGTTCTTCCAAACTTATCTGGATGTGAAGATGTGGCTCCCACCCTCCATTTTCAGTCTTCCCGCCTAACCAACCAATAACCTCTCCCGAAGAAACTTTTTGACCGACTTGAATATTGCATAGAGAATCGCTTGAAAGATGACCATAAAGAATCCAAATAGGCACTTCATTTACCTCATGCTTGGTAATAATTGCATGACCATAGTCTCCTGCATCAGCAAGAATTGTTGCAGAATAGATTTCACCATCTAAACAAGATAACACTTCAGTATTGATGGGGGCACCGATGTCAATTCCCATGTGAATATACCTAGTGCCTGCAAATAATGCCGCTTCATACAAACCTTTTCGGTTTTCATCGTATTTACCTATGCTATAAATGCCGGAAGGAATTACCTTTCTTCCTTCTTCAGTTGTAAAGTCAAAGACATGTATGTCTTCTCCCGCAGGGATATTGATTGCCGGACTCACCTTATGCCCGGTAAAGTCCAGCATGGTTGCCCATACACCCACAGCAAATAAAAGAAACTTTTGAGAATCGCATCAATGGACTTAACAAAAAATACGATTTGGCGAATCAATCATCATCGTCGTCTTCGTAATCATCGTCTTCGTAATCCTCAAACTCATCTTCCTCAAAGTCATCATCATCAAAGTCATCATCAAGTAAACTGCCTTCATGATTATGCAAGGCAGTCTTGTTGGCAATAGTGAATACAGTAATCAATACTAGAATTGAGACAAAGGCAAATATCCATGCAAGAGGGGATTCACGTGGACTATCAAGCCACCCCATCATTGAAACATAAGCTACTTCAATTCCATGTTCTGCTGAATTATCCTCCTCGTTGACTTCAATGATAACATTCTCTACATCTACGACAACTCGCACACGGTCAACCCCTTCTTCTGCACTCCAAGAGGTTGTAATGATTAATGTCTCACCCTCACTAATTCCTTGAATTGTCGAGGTATGGAAGGCCTTTTGGCTATCTCCTGCATAGAAATTTACTGAAAACGCATTGGCAGTAGCACCTCCGGTATTTTGGATTGTTGCTTCAATTGTCACACTTGCACCAGGGCTAATATGATCATCATCAACCGAAATGTCAAGAATTGACAATTCAGTAACTTCTGCACCGAGAGTCAACCAAGACAATTCATAATCGCCATCAGCTTCTGCCAATTCTGCGATTGGATTACTTGCTGAATTTCCTACTTCCAAGAATGAATTTCCTGCTGCATCATATCCAGTAACCCAAAATCCAACAAGGTCTCCTGCACGAGGAGTCACAATACCATCATTCGTAATATCAACTGAGCCTGTCCAATTGATCACCATTCCATCTTGCTGCATACCCAATTCGGTAATACCGCTAGCAATAGTCATAGTATTCGTGTGGTCGCGCATCACCCAATTGACAAATTGTTTACTTCCAGTTAAATCGGCATCTTCAGAACCTGTAAATGCTACATTTACTGAGGATAAGTCGCTTGCATCGCTAATATCAATCACATCAATTGGTTCGGTTCGGTGAGTGATTCTTGGAGGCGTGTGGTCAACGACAACTCGAAGTGTAGTTGATACCGAACTTCCAGTCATGTCTTGGCCTCGCCCCGGAATTCCCGAGATAGAAATGAGACAAACTCTAGTTTCAGAACTGGCAAGGCTTGTGGCGGCGGAAAGTGGAACTTCCACTGTGTAACCGCCAGTATCGTCAAGGCTTCCGTCACTCCAAATACTGACTCCATCAAAGACATCCACCTTTATCCCAACACTCAATGGAGCGGGGGTATCTGAGCCCTCAAAGATTACTTTACCGCTAAATGATAGCCGGTCGTCTGACCTTACTCTTGAACCGTCAGCAATTGGCCCTACTCTCGGTTCAGTTACATCTGAAACCAAGAAGGAAGAAGCGGATAACACCAAATCATTTTCCACCCTAAAAGAATTATCAGCAAATTCAAGTCGTGTTGCTTCAACAGAACCTCTTTCCTTGTAAACAAAGGCGAGATCACCCCATTCTTCATCTGGCCAATCCCAACTAAATCTAAAATTAAATGCAACCTTAATCCAAGGCATTCCGGTTTCGTTTATTGTAGTTGTAACATGGCTTGAAGGAGATAGTGTGATGTATTCGCTCTCAGACCAAAATGTGTTATTCACACCAGAAAAGGCGATTAATTGCTGGTCCTTTGAAGCGTCGGGACCCTCAAAATCAAAAATTAGGCTGATGTGCTCGAAATCAATCACTGTATTTGCATCTAATAGTCCGAGAAGAATAGTTTGTTCTGTTCCAGCATAAATGGCAGTATCATCAAAGTGCCCAATCCATTCTAGGCCAGTAAACACTGCATCTGAATCCTTCCTAGTGAGGTATGTTGCAGTATCTGAACCAAACCCTGGCCCATATTGCATCCAAATCGGTTCTTCATCATTGGTCATTCCAGCCAAATATTTGAGAGGATTACCCGCCGGATCTGTTCCCGATACATAGTAAGATACCTTTGCCATATTGGGATTGTGGCTATCGTCAATAGTAGTGAAAAACCATTTTTCTGCAGCATCGGTATTATTTGACATAATTTTCTGAACATATTCATCTGCATCAGCAATTCCATTTCTATTTGAATCATGCTCCGCCTCAATCCAATAATTTAGATTTAGTTCGGTGGGAGAACCGGTTGCATCGGCAACATGGAATTTAATTGTCTGCTCATCGGTTGCTGCTTCGTAAGAACCCTCCAAAGGAACATTTCCTATTGCTTCGGGAGCAGTTCCATCTATTCGATAGGTCCTTCGCCACTCATGGTCAGGGGCTTCTACTCGCGTTGGGTCCCTCTCATTATATGATTGAACCTCATAAGTTACGCCATCAGGTACATCGATAGTTGGAACATCGATACTAACGAAGAATGTCCCATTTTGGTTTGAAATGTCTCGCCATGATGAATGAACAAAGGAGCCTTGAGCCACCCTAATATCAAATGCATTATCCTTTGGCGCATCAAATGAATTTTGGAAAAATAATTGCCCTTGGAAATGTATTGTTTCGCCTGCGGCAATCCAATTATTGTCGGGAATATCTTGCCATTGAACCAGTCCATCATTATCTTGCACATTCATCCAACCCATTCCAAATGAATGGTTGACAATCAGTGAATCTTCACCTGCAAGGAATGAAGGAGTTCGGCCCTCTGAATCGGTACAACTTGTGGTAAAGCGTACATTACTTTGCTCAGGGAAGTCGTCCAATACTTTAAAACGCCAGTGAACTTCAAGAATACCATTGCTTTCATTCATCCAAGATGTAGGGTCAATTGAAATCCAATTCTCCGGATCACTTGCCGTAGGTTGAGAATCGTGGGTGTCCCATTCAAGCAGTGGTGCCATTCCCAATGGTTGGGCATTGAATATTAATTTCACGACATCTATTTCAGCAGATAACTCTCCAATAATATGTCTAGTCACTACTTCATATGGCTCTTGCCTCTCATGTAAAATAAGTGAAGAATTATAATCAATATCCAAGTTAACAGTTTGCATCGTATAAGTAACTGAAAATGAATCAATTGAAACTATTCCTGCAGAGGTTGAAGTGATCCCAACTGATAAATCAATAGTTCCTGTTCCTGTGCTCGGGATAATATCGTTAAATCGGTCTGCAATACTAATGCCAGTTGGGCCTGCGGGATATTGTGTTGCGGTTTCAGTTCCAAGGAAAGTCCCAGGGTGCTCCCAAACAATAGTCGTCGACGACTCCCCGCTAACCCCTAGGTTCAATTCAACATTTTTTGGAGCGCTGGTATAAAATTGTACATTGAAATCATGTAGGGTTGGCGAATATGCATTTCCAGTACCGGAGTAAAAATAGAAATATAAATATACATTTGAACTAGTTCCAGTTATCGACTTAGTTTGACCTGAATTAGTAAAAGAAAAACTGGTGCCATATTGAATAGAAACATCAATTCTAGAACCACCAGGGGTTGTTGAATTCCACCATACTGTTGCCGCTACAGGGCTAACTAAACTCGAACGAACATACATATATCCGCTGCTAAGGAATGAGGCAATATAGGATAAAGTAACCATATCAAGAACTGGAGTCTCGCTTGTAGTTCCATTTAACCAAGCCCGCCATACCAGTTGACTTCCTGCTTGAGCAAATGTAAGCGATTGCCCTAAGGCCGCATCTAGCCAAGTTGTTCCTCCATCAACGCTCAATTGAATTTCAATTGTTGAATTACCAGGAGTATAGGCGACTAAGGAACTCACTCCAACTTCACTCATTGTCTTAGATAATTGAGTTGTAGGCCCAGTAACCAAAATCGATGAACTACTACTTCCTGTGGATGCAGAATGGGTTATGCCTGAGCCAACACGCAGAACTTTGCGAGAAGAAGCGGTACAATAATTGCTATAGTGGCAAGTAAACAATAAATCACCATCTTCTCCATTACTTAATCCATAATGGCCTTTGTTTGTAAATTGCTTTGAGCCAAGATGCGTTATCCATGAACCTGTAAAATCAAAATAATGATGATAAGAGTAAGATGTGGATTGCGTGTTTGTTGTTACACGAGAACCATTTACTGCTAAACCAGCAGGGTTACCAGAGATAAAATCTTGTTGATTACCTAAAAGGAAAGTTTGATTGGCGATAGAAGGAGAGGCACGATTTACTTGCCATAAATAATGATTGTAAGAAGGAGATTGTTGCTGGTACAAGTATACAAATAATTGATCAGTAACAGGATCTACAGATACACCAGATGGGTAATACGGAGAGGAGAACATCCAATACTGCTGGCAGGTTAAGTAATTTCCATTTATTGTCCATTTTGAGAGATACCTATTACTTCTTCCTATTATCCACAAATCTTTTCCATCAATTTCAATATCATAAATATACGCAAGTGTACTCGAAATACAAGAAGAATATTGTATTGTAAAAGATGTATTGTACTCTCCAGTTGTTGCATTAAAGCGCTGGAAAGTGGGAGCAGGAGATACTGAGGAGGAAGACCACATAAGAACTAGGCGCTCATCGCCAATATTTACTGTTGGCCCAGCATAACTCCATGTCCCATTTTTCATTTGATGAGGGGTTGGTGTTGAAGTGACGCCCTTGAAATCTTGAGTTGCGGGACTGAGATATTCCCCTGTAGTGCTGAGGGTTGCCCCATTCAAATTACTTACCGAGTTTGCATTGTCAAAAGTTGTAGTCAAATAAGTTGGAGTGCTTCGCAGTTGCACTTCATCATTCTCAATTTCAAGGGCATTTCGATAACCTTGTTGCATACCTGGTGGTTGACCAACCCAGCTACTAGTCCCAGCCCCACCAAAGTCGGCATTGGTGGAAAGATTAGACCAAGAAGAAGAAGAAGGGGCTCCTTGTAAATTAAATTCTGCTGAAGTTACTTCTGCACCATATGGAATTGTAATATCGCCCGCAGTGCCTGACCCACTGGTCGTAAAGGTTTGAGAAAACGAAGTTGAACCATCATTAAACTGAGTTTCAGTGCTTGACCCAGATGCGAGTGGAGCAAAAATAGAAGATACAAAGAGCAATACTAGGAAGACTTGAATTCGCATAAATGGCACCATCAATGAGCGTCGCTCGGCCCGAACTGAACATTTTTACTATTGAACTTATGCCTCATAGGTTAGGGACCCCGTAGGGGTCAGTTGCCGGTGCAAACCATATTAATTCGAAAAATGATAATCAATTCACAGATAATATAAGCGCAAAAAGGATAAGCCCAAAGCACATGCGATTAACCGGTGGCGACATGGCAAAGAAAAATTCATCCGCAGGCCGGCTCACAAAATGGTGGGACGCAAAACGAGATAAGCATTTAAGAATACTTTCGACTGCATTTGCATCTTTGATGCTCCTAATCAGTATTTGCTTATACCAAATCCTACTACTTCAAGAAGGAGAATGGGCAGATTACACTGGTTATTCTTGGGGTGGATTGGTTATCGCCAGCGGTTTTGCAATTTGGATTGGCCCTGAATTCTTTCACTATATCGGGCAACGCTCATATTTACTCGACGTATTAACTATTGAATCACGTTCTGAATTTGAAAAAGTACGTGCTGAAGCAGAAGATGCTGCACGCACATTAGGTAGTCCAGCCGAGGAGAAATTGAACGAGCATCTAAATAGCCTCGGTCTCAAAAAAATGCGTCGTTAAGGTGGGAACCCAATAATGGAAAAAGATGTGCCAAAAGGCACAGAAAATCAAGGGTGGTCAATCGCCAGAGAGGCTTTGCTAGCCGGAGGCATGATTGGCTTGCTCATTCTTGGACTGTGGTTTCACACCGGAACCTTGCCACCATTAGTGGTAGTTGAATCTGATTCAATGATACATGAAGTGGATGGTGAAATTGGTAGTATTGATGCCGGAGATTTAATCTTAGTTCATAATTTAGAAATTGAACATGTTGTAACATATGCAGAGGCTACACAACCAGGAAACCAACATTTTGCTGATGAAATGCATGGCATGGGCGGCGATGTGATAATTTTTCAAAAAAATGGACTTGAATCAACGCCTATTATTCACCGTGCTATATTACGCGCAATACCTCATGATACAATATCTCCTTTAAACCGAGATACGGGTGAGTGCCCTGATGATGCCTCATGGGACCCCGAATCGGTAGACATTGATGGGGAAGTTGGCACATGTGTTTTGACTTGGGATGTACCCGGAACAACATTGGAAGATGTTGAAACAATTTCATGGATTTTTGATGGTAATAATACTGGATTTTACGATTGTCAGCGTAATTCAGTATACAATCATGGAGAAGTTATCAGTGATTATTTGCAAATAGTAGATTGGGACCCAAAACACTCTGGAATAATTACTTTGGGTGATAATAATCATTGCTCTGTTGACCAAGGTTCGGACGTCACCCCTGGTGCCGGTGGTCTACCAACTCAGGATGAAAATGGCCGTTTCACCTACGGAATTGATGCCGTGAGGGGTGAATGGTTAGTTGGTATTGCCGGAGGAGAAATTCCCTGGCTAGGTACTGTAAAACTTGCCCTTTCTTCAGGCGGCCCCGGAACAGATTATGTCCCTTCGTCGGCTTGGGTTGGTCTAATATCAAGCATTGTGATTCTACTAGCATCACCTTTTATTCTTGAACCAATCATTGGAATAATACTCGCCTCATCCCCCGAAATAAAAGAAGCACTTAGGGAAGAAAAGACCTCACTAATTGCCGAAGGTCTGTTAGAACAAGAATAGTTACCAAAGTCAAGCAATATCTTTGCAAACAGGTACAGTATTATTGTCCCTCTTAGTAAAAAAACAATGATTGGAAATAAGGTGGCCGATATTATTCATTTGCTTTGCTTGCAGAGCGCCCTTCAAGATTAGTTTCAATCCCGTCCAGTTTGGCAGAGATTTTTTCCACATCCTCAGAAATTCTTGATAATGATGCTTGGTCAAACATTCGCCTTACTGCTTCACTTTCTCTCTTTAAGGCCGCAATTCTGCGAGTCCGATCTCGTGGCCGAACACCGCCTCCATTAATTTTCATCAACCATTCTTCGATTAATGCTGAAATAGAATGTGGTGATTTCATTACTGCTGAAAAATCAACTCGGCGGCGCTGAAAACGAATGCGAATCGAGCCATCCGGGCGGCGATTTGCTTGAATGGCTCCAGGAGTCCATTCGGATGCTTGGATGGACATCAACTGCTCATCTATCCAATTGTCTGCATCACCAACAAGAACTGCAATTGAAATTGATTGCGAAAAACGAACTATACACTCAATCAACTCTTTGTCAGAATGCCAAAGAATAACCTCTTGTGGTTCTTTAGAATAATATTCCAAAGCCCATTCGCGCACACTACGCTCAGCCTCCTCCATGATTGTGCGGAGTGGCAATAGTGAATGAAGATAGTGGTTTGATAGTCGGCGGTTTGATGAGTAAGGGGCGATAGCAAGGGATGGTTGGGAGTAATGGTCGCAGACTGGATGGAGGTGGACTGGCTTAGCGGCAAGATGATTTTCTTCTTCCTAATCATCTGGTATTTCGTTCTAAAATACTGGGAAAACAATGGGACTTTGGACCGTTGGAATGCAACACGAGTATTCGGAATTGCCTTGATGTTGCGAACAAAACACGGCCAAAGAACTCTTGAAAAGATGGCTAAACCGCGTGCTTTTTGGCGAGCCTATGGTGAAGTTAGTCTTTGGATTTGTATATTGTTGATGTTTTTTGTGCTTCTCCTTTTACTACTTTCATTTGTGCTTTCAATACTTGATCCGCCTACTGCTGATCCTCCTTCTGCTGCCGAGTTAGTTGCCATTCCTGGATTAAATCCAGTAATTCCCCTTTGGTGGGGCATCATTGCTTTTGTGGTCGCCTTGGTGATTCACGAATTCGGCCATGGATTGCAAGCAAGAGCTCATGGCATGCGGGTTCGCTCTTTCGGTTTGCTTACACTCGGCCCTTTACCACTTGGCGCTTTCGCTGAACCCGAAGGAGAGGAATTGATGAAGGCTCCAAATCGCGAAAGAATGCGCCTTTTTGCCGCCGGCCCTGCCACAAATATCTTCGCTTGCCTTTTCTGTTTTCTCATCATTGCAGGAATGGCTGGACAATTCGTAGCCGCCGACCCCGGTCTCCATGCATCAGCAATAGTCGAAGGCAGCGGAGCGGATGATGCCGGACTAACAGCATTTGATGTAATCATTAGCATTAATCAAAGCACAGTAGCAGATTTGGATGATTTTTCTCTTGCAATGAATGGACTTTCGGCTGGAGATACAACCGAGATGATAATTGTTAAACATGATTCTGGAGAGACCGAAACAATATCTGTTCTATTAACCGATAAGCATCAACATTATTTGGACAATGGAGCCAGTGAGGAATGGCTTGAGGCGATGGGAATCAAACCGGGTGATGCCTTCGTCGGAGTTATTGGACTTGCATCTGGTACAGCCGGCATAGACCGGATTGCTGGACCTCTTGCACCTGGTGTTGAAGCGAGTTGGGGGGCAAAGGCTTTGGCCACACCGATTCAGATAATGACAACAATAGCAATACCTGTTGATAACATGGGTACTGCAATTAATCCTGTTGAGGAAGGAATGCTGGCTGCTGGCGAGGGATGGCTTGCAAGTATTTTGGGAGTTGAAGGAATGTTATTCATCGTCCACCTAATGTTTTGGTTAGTTTGGGTAAATTTACTACTTGGGTTTTTCAATTTAATTCCGATGCTACCCTTTGATGGGGGACACATTTTCCGTGATACTATTCGTGGAATAATAAAACGATTTGATAGATTTGGCCGCCGCTTCGGTTGGTGGAAAATACACCCACTAAAACTTGAGCAAGTGACCAATAAAACATCGAGTCGCAGTAGCCTTGTGATGCTGATTATAATCGTATTCATTATGGTAATTCCGTACATATAACCTGCGAAAGACGGTTCTATTGGTTTCGGCCAAGGGTTATCAAATTACACAACGCCAATATCTTT